>CAYGBH010000101.1:0-11607 GCA_964348055.1 uncultured Pirellulales bacterium | reverse complement strand
GGCAGTGATCTCGTTCGCGGGGCCGTCAAGCTCCAGCACAATTATAGTATCAAGCGGGTGATGATAGGCCTTCGGGAGGTAAATCTCGATGGCCTCCTTAGTCTGTTCGACAGTGGCGGCCCCGCCGGTCAGCACCGAGCTTGCGACAATCTTCTTGGGTATCGGCGGCAGCGTCAGATGCTCGTCTGGCCAATCGAGAATGTGGACGTAAATGGTGTTGGCCTTGTGTGTACTGGCGCCCCAGGGGCCGCTTTTGAATGGACCGCCGCGAGTTGCGTAGATGCTGCGGCCATATTTCTTGAGCCATTGGCCCATTTCGTTGAGCCGAGCGGTCTGCCGCGGCT
This sequence comes from uncultured Pirellulales bacterium, assembly GCA_964348055.1. Taxonomy (GTDB): domain Bacteria; phylum Planctomycetota; class Phycisphaerae; order Sedimentisphaerales; family Anaerobacaceae; genus JAUXAL01. The sequence goes on along the minus strand of CAYGBH010000101.1, from coordinate 11,263 downwards.
CGATTCGGCCATCGGGCATAGGGCCAACGTTTAACAGCAGATTTCCATCACCGCCGACGACCCGCACGAGGGTATGGATACATTGCTCGAGCGATTTGAGCTGGTCATCTGGTTTCCATGCCCACTGGCGGCAGATTGTCATGCAGGTTTCCCATGCTCGGTCGGTCTGAAATCTGCCGATTCTCTGTTCAGGTGTGTCGTGGTCACCCGCAAGGCCAGCCCGGTTGTTGATGATGACATGGGGCTGGAGCCGGCGAATCATCTTGAAGAGGTTTTCGGAATCCCAGTCCTTCGCGGTCCCGCCCAGGCCGTCAAACCAGATAATATCGATCTTACCGTAGTTGGTGCAAATCTCACGAAGCTGGCCGTGGAGAAACTCAATGTAGCGAGTGTGGTTCTCAGTGCGATAGTCGGGATGATACCAATCGACGGGTGAGTAGTAGTAGCCGAGCTTCAATCCGGCTTTATGGCATGCTTCGGCCAGCTCCTTGACAACGTCGTGTTTGAATGGTGAATTGGTGATTTTGTAATCTGTCAGCTTGCTGTCGAACATCGAGAAGCCGTCGTGATGTTTTGACGTGAAGACAAGATACTTCATGCCGGCGTCCTTGGCGACCTGTATCCACTGGTCGGCATCGAACTTGACGGGGTTGAACTGCTTGTAGAGGTTGTCATAGACCTCAACGGGAATGGAGCCTGTCCCGCTGCGTCCACGCCGCTGGCCTCCGCGGGACCAACCGATTTCTGTGCCCTTTAGGCTCACCGGGCCCCAGTGGATGAACAGGCCGAATTTCATCTCGCGCCACCGGCGAATGTATTCTTCGCTGGCTTTCAGATAATCGCGAGACTCTTTAGGTCTGCTGATACGGTCCTGCTTCAATGAACAGGCTATGAACGAACACACAACTAAAGCCAGGCATATTCCAGGTGACCACTTGCTCAATTTGTTTCTTACCATAAATGTTATTCTTTGCGTTTGCAAACTGAGTGTACGTTCAAAGCAATAATATAGCAGAAAGGTGCCGAGAACGAAACGTAAGGTTTGGTTTTTTTGTGCCAAATGGCTCAATTTTTTTACTAACTTTTTACAGCGGAGCGGGGGCATGATGGTATAATGAGTTTTGGATAGGTTGACTAATTTTTCATATAAAACCAGAAGCGGGTATTAAGTGTAAGGTGGAAAAATGAACAGCCGAAAGATTTGGTGGGTTTGGTTGTTATTAGTGGTCGGATTATGTCTTAGCTCACAGGATATTGCCAAGGCTGCGGACCAGAGTGAAACGGATGCTGAAGACCAGGGCCTAACCACCAATGAGAATTTTTCGTGCACGATTTTGGTATATAGGCAGGTAAGGGTATATTCTGTGGAGGAACCTATTTGGGTAACAATAAAGTTGCAACATCAATTAAAGCAAGATTTGATCCTTGGAGATGACGTACGACATAGTGACGTTTTTTCATTTCATATTGAAGATAAGCACGGTAATAAAATACCTTTCCGAGAAGCCTTGACTAAAAATCCGGCTTTGGGATACAACAGAATCGAGCCCGGACGTATAGCCGAAGCTATGATTGACCTCGCAGATTGGTACGACCTTTCAGAAGTTGGTGAATACACAGTGAAGGCGAAATGGCAATTATCGGCAGAGGGAAAGCTTTATAGAGGTGAATTGAACAGCGTTAACATAAAGATAGTCACGAAAGCCGACAAGGAGATATTTGACCTTATCTCCAGGGCCACATGCATGTCAAGCAGTGGCTGGTCTGAAACCGTGGCCAAACTCAAGTTAGTTGAAATGGGTGATAGGGTAGTCGCCATCCTGTTGGATTGGTTAGAAATGGAGAAAAGAGAAGAATTACGAAGAGTCGAACCCTATATGCAGCATGCGGTTTTCGATATTCTCAGTGAAATAGGTGCAGCGGAAGCACGAAAAATTGTTGCCGAGAGTGATATAGTTATTGCCAGCGATGAGAGAATTGCCGACAGTTATAAAGCACACTTATTACGACAACGGGATATTTGGCTAAAACGGATCGATATTTGGCAAAGTGACGATAGGTATAACAATTTGATCAAGGCTTTAGATACGTTCAAGGTTGGTAAGAAATGGGTGATTTTCAAACTTGGTCTTCTCGGGGATAAACGGGCGATACCTGTTTTGGAAAAAACAGCCCGGCAGGATAAAAGCCTCGACATCCGGGAGACAGCCAAGGATGCCCTGACACACTTGAAAAATCCCAGTATCCCGATGCGGTATGCCCTGCATCAAGCATCCGAGAAAATCACCTTGACTGCCTCGGGCAAAATCTATCGAATCGGCGAACACATCAGAATAAATTGCAAAATTACCGGAGGCCAGTATGGCAGTCATAGACTGGTAGGGTTTTCCAAGCCCGCCTGGCACTTTCTGCCCTGGGGCGGAATGGGTGCAGATGAGAATCGTAGTCAGCCATTTAGATTTATGATGGAGAGTAAGGATTGGCGCAGGCACAGGGTGCCCGAAGAATTAACCTACGACGACGAGTATAGTAGGGATCGCGTACCGCAAGCAACAAGAAAGCGACGGAAGAAGGCCAGGATTGCCGAACCCCCAAAAGGCATGAACCGTTTTGGTAGGTTGATTCCTATAAAGGAATTATCTCAGATCAAGAGACGGCTCATCAATGCCAAAGAAGAACCTCTGGAGGATTATATCGACCTGAGCGAGTTAGAATGTGAGGGCGGTTTTGCTCTCCAGCCCGGAGAAAGCCGTCATTATACAATGGAAGATTTAGACTCTGCTTTCAAGATTACCGAGCCGGGCGAGTATGAGATCTATGTTTATGCGCCCGGTAAAGGACGGATCCACGTATCAAACACAATTACCATTACTATCTGTCCGTAGGAATAAAAACAGGAATAAAAATCAATGTGTTGTTATTTAATTTTGTTTGGCAACGGTTGTATGTGCGGCGGGGAACATTCTTACGCCGCCTGTATCTAATTGGAGGATTAGGCCTTTTTCGGGGTCTATTCCAATGCAATTGCCGGTAAATTCCTGGCCGTTATAGATAAGCTTCACCCTGTGACCTAATTGAACGCTCAGGTTACGCCACTGGTCTGTTACTTTTTCGTTTGTTTCTTGTGCCATTTCGAGCCAGTGGTCTATTGAGGTTAGCACTCTCTTCGCCAATGAGATGCGGTCACATATTGAGCTGCTTTCGATGTCGATACTTGTTGCGATTGGTTGTAATTCAGCCGGGAAGGACCCCTTTTTTTGGTGGCAGTTTATTCCAATGCCAATAACGTAAGTATTACCGATATCATCGGTTTTTGATTCGAGCAAGATACCGGCTACCTTTTTGCCATTCAGTATTATATCGTTCGGCCATTTGATTCTCGCTTCGTCTTTAGTCGGTTTGCCAATCGCTTCGGCGACTGCCACGGCGCAGGCGAGTGAGAGCAGCTCGGCGTTACATTTGCAATCTGTTAAAGCAATTGAACACAGAATACTGTCTGAGCGGCTGCTGTGCCATTTGCTGCCGGCTCTGCCTCTGCCTGCTGTCTGCTCTTCGGCGAAGATGACCAGACCGTCATTTTTTTTATTTTTTGCGTATCGATGAGCGATGTCGTTCGTGCTTGATGTGCGGTTATAGACGAGGATTTTTCTGCCGATGCGTTTGGTTTTCAGATTCGCCTTTATTTTGTCAGGGTCCAGCAGGTCGGTCGTTGGGCGAGCCATAAGTTACCTGTCGAGTCCGATGTCAGCGGCTGCGGCTGAATGAGTGATTGCACCTACGGCGATTCTGTCGATGCCACACTGGGCAATAGCTGAAACGTTGTCTAAGGTTATATTTCCCGAGGCTTCGAGTAACGGCTTTTTGTTTGTGCCGCACATTTCGTTTCGCATCTCCACGGCGTGTTTTAGCTGCCACTGGCCCATATTGTCGAGCAGGACAATATCGATACCGGGAATTCTTAAGACGTGGTTAAGCTGGTGATCGACGTGGTCAACTTCTACGGCGATGAATTTAATGCCTTTTACATTTCTCGCCTTAGAAACGATTCTTCTTAGTTTCGGCTGGAAGTTTCTGCCAAGCTGCGCCAGATGGTTATCCTTAATCAAGACACCATCATATAACCCCAGGCGGTGATTGTGTCCTCCACCGCACCGTACTGCGTACTTTTCGAGGATTCTCCAGCCCGGCATTGTTTTTCTGGTATCGTAGATTTTTGCCTTCGTGCCCTGGACTGCCCAGACGTATTTTCGGGTCGTCGTAGCTATCCCGCTGAGTCTTTGCAGGAAATTTAGCATAACCCGCTCGGCGGTGAGCATAGGGCCCAAAGGGCCTTGTATTGTAGCAATTTTGCGTCCGACATGGGCCGACTGGCCGTCGTTGACGTGGACTTTAAGCTTGAGTCTTTTGTCGTAGCGTTTTAGAATTTCTCTGGCGACATCCATTCCGCAGACGACTATTTCCTCCCGGGAGACTATGTTTGCCTTGGCGATAGTATCATCTTCGAATAAAAGCGCACTTGTCATATCACCTCGTCCAAGGTCTTCATCGATTGCTATTTGAATCAAGGGTCGCACTTTTGCCATGTTGAGTTTTTTCATTTTTCTTTTTCCTTTTGTTCTCAATTCCTCGATGAGGAAGTTTTTTTCTTATACTTCTTGAGCTTTTTTGTGGCTAAAAAGTCCCTTTTCTTTTTTCTTGAGTTTACAAGGACCAGTTCCGGCAATTCTTTCAACTCTCGCAATTGGTCTCGCAAAAAAGCTGCCCGCTCGAAGTCGAGGCTCCGGGCTGCTTCAAGCATTTCCATCTCGATTTGAGAGGCCAGTTCAACCTTTTCATATTCGCCGGTTGCAAAGCGAACCGCCTCACGGGCGGTCTGCCTTGCTTTTATCTGCTCGGTTAGACTTTTGCGGATTTCCTTTTTTATCGTCTCGGGCGTAATATTGTGCTCTTTGTTGTATTTTACCTGAATTTTACGGCGTCTGTTTGTTTCGTCAATAGCTTTTTGCATCGAAGGGGTAACCGTATCGGCGTATAAAAAGACGGTGGCATTGATGTTTCGTGCGGTTCTGCCGATTGTTTGTATCAGCGAGGTCTGACTCCGCAGGAATCCTTCCTTGTCGGCGTCAAGGATTGCAACGGCTGAAACTTCGGGTAAATCCAGGCCTTCCCGCAACAGGTTTATTCCCACCAGCACGTCAAAATCGCCGTTGCGTAAATCCCGCAGAATCTCAATTCTTTCGAGAGTATCGATTTCACTGTGCAGATAACGGCATCTAATACCTTTTTTTGTAATGAAACCGGCCAAGTTTTCGGCCATTCTTTTTGTCAAGGTTGTAACGAGCATTCGCTCTTTGGCTTTGACCCGTTTTTCGATTTCGCCCAGAAGGTGTGGAATCTGATTGCCAGCCGGATATACGAAGATTTCAGGATCCAGAAGTCCGGTGGGCCTTATGATTTGCTCGATGACCTCATTATCGCATTTTTCCAGCTCAAACGGCCCGGGCGTAGCAGAGACAAAAATGACTTTTGCCCAGTTTTCCTGAAATTCCTCGAAGCGCAAAGGCCTGTTATCCAGTGCGCTCGGCAATCTGAAGCCGTGTTCAACCAGGACCTCTTTTCTGCTCCTGTCACCGGCCCACATCGCCCGCAGTTGCGGAATGGTAGCATGGGATTCGTCGATAAATAGAAGAAAGTCCTTCGGGAGATAGTCAATCAGTGTAAAAGGTCTGGCACCGGGCGGCAGGCCCGCCAAGTGTCTGGCATAATTCTCAATCCCGCTGCAGTAGCCGACCTCCTGTATCATTTCGATATCATACATCGTTCGAGCTTGCAGCCGTTGGGCTTCCAGTAGTTTGCCTTGGCCTCGCAGTTCAGCCAGACGCTGTTGTAGCTCGGCCTTTATGCCCTCTACCGCGGAACCGATTTTGTCAGCAGGCATAATGTAATGCTGAGCTGGATATATAAAGACCTGTTCTTCAACGGCGAGGATTTCCGCGGATATGGGATTTATATAACTTATCTTTTCTATTTCATCACCGAAAAACTCGATGCGGATAGCAAAGGATTCATAAGAAGGATACAGTTCAACCACATCGCCGCGGACTCTAAATGTCCCCCTCTGGAAGTCGATATCATTTCTGGTGTACTGGATGTCGGCCAATCCGCCGAGCAGGTCGTTTCTGCCCAGATGGTCGCCGGTGCGAATGGCCACTACGCTGGCCTTATAATCCTCAGGTGAGCCGAGCCCAAAAATGCAGGAAACGGATGCAACAATAATACAATCATCTCTTGTTGAGAGACTGGTAGTGGTTGAAAGACGGAGCCGGTCAAGGTCGTTGTTTTTCGAGGCGTCTTTTTCTATGTATATATCCCGCTGGGGAATGTACGCTTCGGGCTGGTAGTAATCGTAATAGCTGACAAAATATTCAACGGCGTTATCCGGAAACAACTCTTTGAATTCCTCATAGAGCTGAGCAGCTAATGTTTTGTTGTGGGATATAACGAGAACGGGCACATTGTGTTGAGCTATGACGTTGGCCATTGTGAATGTTTTGCCGCTGCCGGTAACGCCCATCAGCGTTTGGAAATTTCTGCCTGTGTGCAGCCCATCTACAAGCCGGCTTATAGCTTCCGGCTGGTCACCCGCAGGCTTAAACTCGTTGTTTAATTTGAACTTTGCCATTTGTAACCGTGGATTTCACAGATTTAACCACATATTACACTTATTTTAACCAATGATTGCACAAATTTCACGAGAAAATTAGGATGTAAGCTGGTAGTGGACGGAAGACAGAGGACAAACTCTGACCTCTGTCAATCTGATTTATTTGACCGCGTCCGGGTAGACGATAGCGGCGATGAGTGCTTTTCCATATAGTTGCCACAGGTGTTCCGGACTAAATGAATTGTCGCCGGATAATAGTTCGAGTGTTATGACAGGGATTCCCAGTTCGAGTCCTGCGTATGAGCCGAGCGAGCCGGGCTTTGCGCCGAGCTTTTTGACGGACAGGTTGCAATATTCGGCCATTCGGCTGGCCAGAGCCTTGGCGGGGCCGTCGTAGTCGATGCAGGCCAACTCCTGGTGAATACTGACAATGCGATTGGGCTTATACTTCCAGATAACCGACTCGATGGCGCGGGCCTCGGGCTCGGAAAGTGGGGCGGTTCCGAACTGTTTGTTATCAAAACGGTTGGATGTTGCAAAATTCCTGTTCAGGTTAACACCTTGGGAATTATCACGGCTGTTTCGGGCCATTCCGTCGGGATTGGCCACGGGTATAAGCACAACGGTGCGTCCTGCCAGCAGTTGCGGGTGTCGGGGGAGATATTCTGCCAGGTATCGGAGAAGCGGTGTGCCCGCCGGCTCGTTACCATGGATGGTTGCCAGGATGAAGGTTACGTCTCGGCCGTTTCCGAGGGTGAGGCATTCAATCAGCCGATTCTCGATGGATTTACCAAGAATACGGTGCTGCGCCGGAAGCGTATCTGTCAAGGGGTGCGGTGCGGCGATTATCTCCGGGTAGCTTACAGGTTTGTGGCACCCAGCAAAGACCAGGACAACAAAGAGAGCACAAGCCATCAAGATAAGGGACCATTTCCTGTTCATATCAGGTATTCCTTTCATGGAACCTTGTTTCGCAACTAAGTGCCGATACGTCAGGATTATCCGCTTTTCTTGCTGCGCTTCAAGAAAAAAGTCAGACGACAGAGGATAGAAGACAGAGGACGGATGAGGGGCGCGGGACAAGCACGGGAGACAATGGAAGGCAAAAGTAAAAAAGATTGGGGAACGGTTGACTTTTTAAGAGCAATACTGGAGAATGCGACTTTTTGGTTTGTTGTGAAACTTGTCTGACGACGGTCAAGATTTGAAATGTTTATTATAAGGAGAGAAAAATGTTTAACGGTATTTTTCACATTCCCCAGCCGGTCAATGAACCATGTTTGCAGTATACCCCAGGCAGTCCCGAACGTGCTGAATTGGCCGCCAAGTTGAAAGAAATGTTAGATGGACAGGTAGAAGTGCCGATGATAATTGGTGGCGAGGAAGTGCGTAACGGCAAACTTGCGGATATCCGCTGTCCGCACGATCATCAGCACTTGCTTGGTAAGTATCACCAGGCCGACCCCGAATTTGCGATTAAGGCTGTCGATGCTGCAGAAAAGGCTAAGAAGGACTGGGGCGAAATGCCCTGGGAGTCTAGGGCGGTGGTACTATTAAAGGCGGCGGAACTGCTGGCGGGCAAATACCGCCAGACACTCAATGCTGCTACCATGCTCAATATGAGCAAAACACCGCACCAGGCGGAAATTGACTCTGCGTGCGAGCTGATAGATTTTTGGCGGTTCAATCCCCATTTTATGGAGGAGGTGTACGGGGACCAGCCGATGTCCACAGCCGGGGTGCTGAACTATATGGAGCACCGCCCGCTCGATGGGTTTGTTTTAGCGTTGACACCGTTCAATTTCACTTCAATCGCAGGTAACCTTCCGACGGCACCGGCGCTGATGGGTAACACGGTGGTTTGGAAGCCGGCATCGGCGGCGGTACTGCCGGCGTACTTTCTAATGAAAATCCTCGAAGAAGCGGGTATGCCGCCGGGAGTTATCAATATGGTGCCTGGTCCCGGGCCGATAGTCGCGCCGCCGGCACTAAATGACGTCAGGCTCGGGGGTATTCACTTTACCGGAAGCACATACGTGTTTTCAACGATCTGGCTGACGGTGGGCAAAGACATTCGCAAATACGTCTCATATCCTCGAATCGTCGGTGAGACTGGCGGAAAGGACTTTATATTTGCGCACGCCAGTGCCGATACTGAGGCTCTCGTGGTAGCTCTGGTGCGGGGGGCATACGAATATCAGGGTCAGAAGTGCTCGGCGGCTTCTCGGGCATACATTCCTGATTCGACCTGGCCGCAGGTAAAAGAGCAGCTATTAAGTGAAATCGAGGATATTAAGATGGGCGACGTGACCGATTTTGGGAATTTTATGGGTGCGATTATCGACAAAAAGGCCTTTGATGTCATTGGCGAATATATCGAGTATGCGAAGAATTCGCCCGATATGGAAATTATCATAGGCGGCGGATGCGACGACTCGAAGGGATACTTCGTTGAGCCGACCGTCGTGGTAAGTAAAGAGCCGAAGTCTAAGTTAATGATCGAAGAGATCTTTGGGCCGGTGTTGACGGTATATGTTTATCCGGAAGGCCAATATGACCAGACGCTGGATCTGTGCGACCAGACATCGCCCTATGCGTTGACTGGGTCGATATTCGCTCTGGATCGCGGTGCGATAGTTAAGGCGATGGACACGCTGCGTCACGCGGCGGGTAATTTTTACGTTAACGACAAGCCCACCGGTGCGGTTGTGGCGCAGCAGCCGTTCGGCGGAACGCGAGCGTCAGGAACGAACGACAAGGCCGGTAGCTGGCTTAATCTGGAGCGATGGGTCTCGCCGCGTGCTATCAAGGAGACGTTCCTGCCGCCGAGGAACTTCCGTTATCCATATATGGGATAAGAATAACTGCTGGGATTTTGATGATCCTGCAGAGAATCTTACGCCGAAGGTGCTGAACAAATGTTTCTCGCGCCTTCGGTTTTTTTGTCATTAAGCTTTGCGTGGTGGGCTAAAAGTTTAGAGATTGGCCCCGCAGAGCCGATGATAAAGTAAGAGACAGGGTTTTTCCTAAACGCCGGGTAATTACTGAAAGAAGCGTACAAGTGGTAGAAAAACGCCGAAGAGCAAGACCTCTGAGCTATATCCTAGCCGGGATATGCATTATTGTTTTCGCATATCTGGGGCGCGGTTTCTATTACGGGGCGATGACTATACACCAGCTATTGGCTGAGAATAAACATCTCAAGCGGGCGATAACGAATCTTACGCATGAAGAGCAGATAGGTTATGCAAAGGTGATTGCCCAAAAAACAGAAGATGGGCAGCTTTTTACGACTATAAGATTTGTTGAGACTGCCAGGGACGATATACTAAAGACTATTCTGGAGAAAGAGTACACCATCGAGGGCGATATAATCCATTTTGACGCGTTGATTGTGAGATTCGGGGACAAAATGGTCATGGATGGCAAGACAAAGGCGTTGTATCTGTGGAGAAGGGTCTATGGCGAGAAGACGGCTCCGGGAGATGGCTTTGTGGTGGAAGAACCAGGTGCTGAGCCCAAAAGATACAGTGACCTGCTCCAGGCTCTGTCTATTAGGCAAAGGCAACTTTTCTGGTCTAATATCTGGGACCTGGCGAATGACCCTGAGAAGCTAAAAGCATACGATATCAAAGCGATTTACGGTAACGTTGTCTATTCGAAGCTGCGGGAAGGACTTATCTATATCTTCAAGATAAGCCCGACCGGCCAGGTTTATCCGGAGGTTGTCCCCGATATTTAACAGGCCCAAAGCCGTTAAGGCCATAGCAGTCCTGTCAGTAAGCTGACTTTTAGGCCTTCGGCATTGCCTTTGTTCAGGTCCAAACCTGCATTTCTTGGATTTCACTAATTTTCTCGTTTCGAGCCGAATGTGGTTCTGGATTGACGGGGCCGGAGGTGTTGGTTATTGTATGAGTTGAAAGTTCGATTTGGGATTTGGGCTAATGAGAAAAGAGGTTGATTTTGATATTGTTGTAGTCGGTGGCGGGATTGTCGGTTTGGCGTCGGCCTATAAAATTGTGTTGGGCCATCCCGATATTCGTATTGCCGTATTAGAAAAAGAAGAGGAGTTGGCGGCTCATCAGACCGGCCATAATTCGGGCGTTATTCACTCGGGACTGTACTATAAGCCCGGCTCAAATAAAGCCAAGACCTGTGCTAAGGGGCGAAAGGAACTTGTGGCTTTTGCCAACGAGCATAATATTCCTTATGAGATTTGCGGCAAAATAATCGTCGCAACGCAGGAAAAAGAATTAGTCAACCTCGAAAAGGTTTTCCACAATGGTCTGGAGAACGAAATTGAAGGCGTTGAAAAGATTGGGCCGGACGAAATCAAAGAAATCGAGCCTTTCTGTCACGGCATTGCAGGTATACGGGTGCCATGCACGGGGATTATTGACTTTACTGAAGTTGCAAAGAAATTGGGCGAGCTTGTAGAAGCAAACCGAGCGGGTAATAAGGTTCTGACATCTCATAAGGTATTAGGTTTTGACAGGCACGATTTTTTTACGAGAGTTGTGACAAATCAAGGGACTTTAGATGCGAGATATATTATCAACTGCGCGGGACTTCAGTGCGACAGGGTGGCGAAGGCCAATG
>CAYGBH010000100.1:0-11651 GCA_964348055.1 uncultured Pirellulales bacterium | reverse complement strand
TGATGCTCAAGCAGTATTTCAGAGATCCAGACTGGTGGAACGAGCCGGTCAGCGATTTACTTGGACCTGGTGGATGGTAATTTAATAAAAGAGGGGACTCGGAAATTGCTCAGCCCTGTTTTTGGGGCTAACTGGAGATATAATTGACGGGTCGAGCGCTGCAGATGGCATAGCAACAATTTTTCGCTTCTAGTTTTGGCTTCTTCGTTGACGCCGGCGAGAAGTTCGGGTATTATGACGATTTGACAATCCGGCGACATAGCTGGGTAGTGGTTTGCTGCGAAATCTTGGTTGAAAGGATAAAGTAATGGCTGGTAGTGTAATTGAGCTGACAGATGCTACTTTTGATAAGACTGTTCACAGTTCTGATGTGCCGGTGCTCGTTGATTTCTGGGCACCCTGGTGCGGACCTTGCAAGATGATGGCTCCTATTATCCAGGAAATCGCAGACGAATATGCAGGCAAGGCCAAAATCTGCAAGCTCAATACCGACGACGCTCGTGATAGTGCTATGGAGTTTAGCATAAGTGCGATACCGACCCTCATTTTATTCAAGGATAACCAGGTACAGAAGAAATGGGTCGGTTTAGCCAGTAAAAAGGACCTCGCTGCCGCAATCGACGAACTGCTCTGAAAGGAACCCAACTTGCCTTTATGCTTAATTCTCACCATAAGCGCAGATACATCTGCCGGGGACTACATATAGAGCTAAATGAATAGTAGTCAAAGGTTTTGCTCACTGTTAACTAGGTCTCGAAGATTTAATAGTCGAACTGTTATTATCTGGGTACTAAATTTGTCAAAATGATTTATGAAGACTTGAAGGGCAGGAAGGTCTTAGTTACCGGCTCCAGTAGTGGAATCGGCTCAGCGACGGCGGTTTTGTTTAGTCAGCAGGGCTGTTTTGTCGGAGTTCATTACTTTCGCACAAAGGACGGTGCCCAGAAAACCCTTGAGCAGGTGAAAAAAAACAGCGACGGCATCTTACTTCGTGCGGACGTTCGCGACGAAAAGCAGACCGAAGAGATGGTCGAGTTGTTTGCCAGAGAAGCTGGCGGTATTGATATCCTTGTCAATAATGCCGGCTCGCTTATTGACAGACAGCCCTTTGAAACCGCAACCGTCGATTATCACGACGATATATATGCTACCAATGTCCGCAGTGTCTTTCTGGTAACCAGGTCGGCTCTGCCGTATCTGAAAAAGAGTAAAGGCAATATTATCAATATCGGCTCAGTGGCCGGCCATACCGGCGGCGCCCTCGGCTCCGAGATGTATTCGGGTGCAAAAGCAGCAGTTGCCACCGAGACGATATCTATGGCAAAGCAATTTGCCAAATATGGAATTCGGGTCAATAGCGTTCTGCCCGGCTTTATTGAGACACGTTTCCACCAGCGCTTCAGCACAGCCCAGCGAAGAAAAGAAGTCGCTGAGCAGACTCCTCTCGGCAGAAACGGCACTGCTGAGGACGTAGCGAAAGCAGTACTGTTTTTGGCAAGCGAGGCGGCGGCCGGCTTTATTACCGGTGAATATATCGCCGTAAACGGTGGTTTGTATATGAGAGCCTGAGTAATTTATTATTTATCATCAGCTGCTAATGATATTGCCGATTAGTTCTGGGGAAGGTTTTTAGGTAAGATGTTACTTTCTGCACGGATGCAAAGGAACCGGGACCCCATTTGCGAACCGGGGCAAATGGCAACCCACTCCAAACGCAGCGAAAGTCGTTTGGGAACCCAAAAAAAGAGGTGGGTAATCCGGCCCCCAGATGACCGTTCTGCTCAGCTTGCTAAGTCGTTTAAAGTCTCACCTCTTTTAGCGCAGGTCTTAATTAATCGCGGAATAACCGACGTCCAGTCGGCTTGCATTTTCTTAAGGCCCAAGCTAACGCAGCTTATCGCCCCAGAGCATATGCCGGGAATCAAACCGGCGGTCCACAGATTAAAACAGGCTATTACAAACAAGGAAAAAATCACCATCTATGGCGATTACGACGTGGATGGCATTACAGGCGTTGCAATTCTCTGGCAGATTCTAAAGCTGCTCGGTGCTGATGTCGATTACTATATTCCTCATCGCATCGACGAAGGATACGGCCTAAACTCCGAAGCAGTCCGATCGCTGGCGAAGTCCGGCAGCAAACTCCTGGTTACAATTGATTGTGGTGTTAAAGCATTTAGCTCCGCCGAACTTGCCGAGTCGTTTGGCCTTGATCTGATAATAACCGACCATCACCAGCCCGAACAAGAGCTGCCAAAAGCCGTGGCCGTTGTGCACCCGACCTTGGAAAAATCATACCCGAACCGGGATTCAGCCGGGGCAATGATAGCCTTTAAGCTGGCCTGGGCTATTGCCAACGAATTCAGCGCAGGTGCAAAACTTGAGCCGAGATTGCGCGAGTTTATGATAAATGCAACGACTTTGGCAGCAATGGGAACTATCGCTGATATTGTAGACCTGCGAGGCGAAAACAGGGTGCTGGCAAGTTACGGTCTCAAAGCACTGCCCGAGTGCAAACTTTCCGGCATACAGGCCCTGATTGAGTCGGCTGGATTGACCGGGCACCGGCTCGATAGTTTCCACATCGGCTTTCGTCTTGCGCCAATGCTCAACGCAGCAGGGCGGATGGGACACGCCCGATTAGCCGTCGAGCTGCTGACAAGCGATAACCCGGTCCGCTCAATGCAGATAGCCGAATACCTCAAAGAACAAAATAGCCGGCGCCAGCAGTGTGAGCGAAAGATATTCAAACAGGCTTGCGAAATGATAGCTGAGCGGGACGCCAAACACGGTGATTGCAGAAGCATTGTGCTTGTAAGCGAAAGCTGGCACACTGGCGTAATAGGCATTGTCGCATCGAGAATAGTGGATAAATTCTATCGCCCGACGGTTATGATTGGGCTGCCGTTTTGCCATAGATCGCAAAATGGAGACCCGATCAACACCACCACCGCAGCTACCGAAAACGGCATAGCTCATGGTTCCGCCCGCTCGATTCCAGGTTTCGGTTTGCTAAGCGCGATTGAGGCCTGCTCGCAGCACTTGACCAACTTCGGCGGGCACAAAATGGCTGCGGGCATTACTATTGAGACCGAAAAAATAGACCAGTTCACAGCTGACTTCGAGGCATACGTAAAACAAAATCTGAACCAGGACGATTGTATAGCCAAACTTCACATCGATGCAGAGGCTCGTTTGGACGAATTTCGCAAAGAAACGGTCGGAGAGCTGCAGATGCTTGGCCCATTTGGACAGGGCAATCCCGAGCCGATTTTCGCTACAAGGGGGGTGCGTCTGGCCTGTCCGCCCAGAAGAGTCGGCGCAGGACGCGAGCATCTACAGCTTGCAATAACCGACAACACTGCCGCCATGCGCTGCATCGGCTTTGGGTTTGGAAGATTGGAAAAGAAGCTGCTTGACCACGAATTTTTCAATGTCGCCTATCAGCCGCAGATTAATACCTATAATGCAAACACGAATGTCGAATTCGTTCTCGCCGACATCCAGTTCGAATAATCCTGTAGAATGGGCTTTAGCACATGCTGTCATTCTGCTATCTTGTTTTGACTATCACTTTTTCAATCTTGAACTGCCCCATTGTATTGATCAAATTGAGAAAGTCCTCGGGATTACCGTTGCCGGCAGCCAGAGCGATATGTCCGGCGTCGTAGCCGCCAAAGCCGGCGCTCTTGAAGGCCGCATCGAGACCAACCCACTTATCACCGAGATAGACCTGCACCCAGGCATGACCCCCGAACCCGTTCTGCAAGGTATGCCACTGAGACACGTAGGCTAAGCCCGTGACCACTTGAGCAGGTATCCCAACGGCCCGGCACAGTGCCGCGGTCAGTACGGCGTGTTCGCTGCAGTCTCCCTGTCTGCTGGCCGCGACATCGGCCGCCGAGGCATAGCCGACCGATAAGCTCTTGTCCGTGACGTAATCAGCCACGAACGTCTCAATCCTGCGGGCCGCTTCGGCCGCATCGCTGGTATCGCCGACCGCCCGCCGTGCAAGATCGATTATCACTTGTTGGTTGCTCTCAACATATCTTGTCGGCTCGAGGGCTTCCAGTGCCGCTGGGTCGTTGCCTTTATAAGGAAACCTCACCCCCGTCGGTGCAACAACAGGCTCGACCGTCAAGATTATTTTGCCATTGCTGAGCCGCTGTACTTCTTGATTGTCATTAGGCGGTATGATGAAACTATCTGTTTGGTTTAAGGGGCTCAAATGATAGGTAATCGACTTGGCTGAACCCACATTATCCAACGGCTCCGGGCTGGCCATGAACATCTTGTCCACCACTTCAAGCACATCGTTGTCTCCGAGCGCGAATCCCTTGGCGCAAGCCACTTGCTCGATGGTCATCCCCATCAAAGGCGTAATGCTTTTTTGAAGCCGAAGCTCTTTATCATAATATTCGGTGCTGCTGAGCGACCCAAACTGTGGGGAACTGACGGTGCTCTGAACTTCGGTTAGCTCGACCACACGGCCCAGCAGGTCAACGTTTTGTTTTAGGCCTACACTTACCTCGACGTCAACAGCCTGCATCATGCTTGGGTCAAACAACTTTGCGGTGTAACCGGTACCTTCTTTGAGGCCGTGTTTCAAATGCAGCAGTCGCATCCCCTCGGACATTACCGCGCCGCTGGGCCAATCAAATTCTATTTGCTGCTGGCCGGTCGTTGCTTTTACAGTGCCATGCTCGTCGATAGTGCCTATTGTCTTGGTGACCATCAGCCCCAGTGCCTGTTCGAGCTCGAAGCCGAGGGGTTGACCATCGGTTGTTTCGAAAGTGATTGCTTTAGTCTGGACGCTGACCGGTATTCCGGTTCGGCTTAGTGTAATCTCGATCTCTATAGAGGTAGTGACTTTACTACCTGTGACAACACGGTTTTGTATGGCGTGACCGACCTTTTTGCCCTCCATGAAGAGAGCAAAGTACTCGGTTTGCTCCGGCTGGGCTTGCTCGGGCCCGGCCTTGACTGATACGGATTCTTTTGCCTGCTGCACAGGCGTCTCCGGGGCTGATGGTGATTTTTTGCGACATCCCTCTACAGTCATAGCCGCGAACACCAAACAAATCCCAAAAAGGCACTTAGCTTTCATTATCAAATTCCTTTCTTACGGACTCAACTTCTGCGAAATTCTCATTATCAATCGTCATCACAAATGATTATATGCCAGAATCATAATTCTCGCTACAATACTTTCGAACAGCCGCAAAATACCTCTGTGTTGCTATTTGCTCTTGCCAAAAGTCCCGGATTTTTTCCTGACCCCGCGCGCACCTGTTGTATTATTCTGCCCTTTGGTCTAAAATAGCCGAGAATCGATAATTGCAATACGATACCGGCGAATCTGTCTTTGTCTGGCAGATGGGCAATACAAAATTATGACTGTCAAGGAACTATTAGCTCTGGTCTCATCGAGAAATCCGCCACAGATTCGCACTGACTCGCGGCTCGTCAAAGACGGCGATATCTTCGTAGCTGTTAATGGCACCGTTTATGACGGCCACGACTTCATCGACCAGGCCATTGTCAGAGGTGCCAAATTTATTGTTGTTCAGAAGGCCAAATCGAGCATCGAGCATCTGCTGCAGGACGTCCTGCGGAGAGCATCAAGCATCGAGGTTATCACCGTTGACGATTCTGCAGAAGCGGCAGGGCTTCTGGCGCAGGCGAGCAGGGGCAATCCGGCTTCGCGATTAACGAACCTGGCTGTTACCGGCACAAATGGAAAGACTACCGTTGCGTATCTGGTTCGCTCTTGTATTCAACAGGCCGGTGAAAAGTGCGGCCTTATCGGCACAGTTATCTACGATACCTGCTCAGGCGGCGGATGCGAGGCAACTATGACAACGCCCGATTGTTTGGCTATCGCCGAAATGACCGATGAAATGGTAAGCAACAGGGCAAAGTATATGGTCATTGAGGCCAGCAGCCACGCCCTTTCTCAGAACCGTCTGGCAGGGGTGAACTTCAAAGCTGCCGCATTCACTAATCTTGCCGGCGACCATCTGGACTACCATAAAAACAAAGAGGATTATTTAGCCGCCAAGGCCGAGCTTTTCCAGGCTCTTTCACCTGATGCTGTGGCGGTGTTGAACAAGCAATCGCCGGAGGCCGAACTAATCGCCAAGCAAACCCAGGCTAAAATCTTATGGTACGCCATTGCTCCCCCGGCTTGCCGTCATGAGCCGGCGGTGGGGGCCGATATCACCGCACAAATCGAGGCGATGGATATAAGCGGAACGATTTTTATTATGGAGTACGCCGGTAAAAGGCAAAAAGTAAATACCCTTTTGCTGGGTCTGTATAATGTTAGCAATTCCCTGGCGGCAGCCGGTTTGTGTCTGGCGGCTGGTTTCGGTCTGCAAACGATAGCGGCTGGTTTATCAGCTCAGCAAACAATACCCGGCCGACTGGAAAGAATTGCGGGCGGTGACTCTTGCGTTATTATCGATTATGCTCACACAGACGATGCTTTGAAAAATGTTCTCTCGACACTAAAACCTCTGTGCAAAGGTAAATTGAGGGTCGTTTTTGGCTGTGGCGGCGACAGAGACAGAACCAAACGCCCGCGCATGGCCAGGGTTACTGAACAATTAGCTGATTTTATAATTGTTACCAGTGATAACCCGCGGACCGAACGGCCTGATGATATTATAGATGAAATCGTTGCAGGTTTTGGAAATCCCGATTCGCAGAAAATAGTTGTTGAGCCGGACAGAAAAAAGGCTATTGAGTTGGCCATAGACGCGGCTGGCAGAGACGATATCGTGCTCATAGCGGGCAAAGGCCACGAAACGTATCAGATAATTGGTGAACAAAAATTCGATTTCAGCGACAAGGAAGTCGCCCAACAGTGTCTTGGGCTCTCATTTTGCAATAAGTCGCAAAATAGAGGCCATTAAGAGGCGTAAATGAAAAAGTTTTCGATAGCAGATTTAGCCGGAGTAATAAAGGCTCACCCTGCCGTGCCGCAACTGGCAGTAAGCAAGGCGAAAGGTGTAAGACGCAAGACACAAGACACAAGACTCATAAGTCATAGGTCTGGGGTTTGTGCTCTTGGGTCTTCTTTCACCGGCGTAAGTACCGATTCGCGAACAATCAAAGCCGGCGATTGCTTCTTTGCTATTTCCGGCGAAAATTTCGATGGCCACGATTATGTTTCTGATGCCTTTGCCAGAGGAGCAGCCTGTGCCGTGGTCAGCAAGGACCTCGATGACGAAGAATTTACAGGCAAGTGTTTGCTTAGAGTTGATGATACTGTAAAGGCCCTCGGTGATTTTGCCGGAGAATATCGCCGACAGGCTGGCTTCAAGGTAGTTGCAATAACCGGCTCAGTAGGCAAAACAACCACGAGGCAAATCGCTTATCAGGCCCTCAGCCGACGTTTTCGCGTGTTTCAGGCGCCGAAAAATTTTAATAATAACATCGGCCTGCCCCTTACGCTGCTCGGCGCAGGCGCGGAGGACCAAATCGTTATCGCCGAACTTGGCACCAACCACCCCGGTGAAATAGCTTACCTGGCTGGCATCGCCGCCCCGGACATCGCGGTAGTAACTAATGTTCACCCTGCTCATTTGGAAGGATTCGGTGACCTGCAGACAATTATACAGGAAAAGCTGTCTATATCCGAAGGACTCCGGGACGATGGCATTTTGGTAATCAATGCCGATTTAGACCAGTTGGTCGAAGCCTGCCGGGTCAAGCGTGCCGAATTTGTAACTTTCGGCAAATCAGATGGCTGTGACTACCAGGTCAGAAACATCACCTCTGATGGTTCAAACAGCCGGTTCACTATCGACGGTACAGAAGTTTACCTGCCGTTAGCTGGGCTGGGCAATGTCGAAAATGCGCTCGCTGCCTGGGCTGTTTGCAGCCAACTTGGTCTGGCTATCGATGGTTTTGCACAGGCTGTCAAGACCCTCTCGCCTGCTTCTATGCGCGCCGAACTGCTGAAAATCGGGACGCTAACAGTATTAAATGATTGTTACAACGCAAACCCGGCTTCGATGAAAAATGCTCTCGATATCTTGTGCGCCCTGAACTCGGATGGAAAGCGCAGACTGGTCTTTATCTGCGGTGATATGGCAGAGCTCGGAGTCCAGGCCGAGCGTCTCCACGCCGGGCTGGGTACCTCTATCGCACAGGCCAAAGTGCAGCTCTTACTGACTATTGGTAAATTTACGAAAATCACCGCCGATGCCGCAAAAACAAGTGCCGAATATGATTTACAAATAAAATGTTTCGAAGATACCCTTTCAGCTTGTAATAATCTGCACGAATTCATAAAAGATTACGATATAATATTAGTTAAAGGTTCGCGCACAGCCAAGCTGGAAATGGTTGTCGAGAAACTAAAAGAACTTTTTTCGTGAAGTGTCTCGTAAGGCGAGATACGACGTCCGAGACGTGAGATGATATACCACTTACTACGGCATTTGCACGACCCTGTCACTCACAGGCCCTTGTTTGGATTCTACGCCTACGAAAACGTTCTGTTCCGTTCTGTCGCTGCTACGTTGACGAGTCTTCTTATTGCCCTTTTGATTGGTCCCAGAATCATTCGCTGGCTGATGCGCAAGAAAATTGGCGACCGGCCGGAGTTTTATCATGCCACCCTCAACGAACTGACCAAAGAAAAGGCTAATACACCCACTATGGGTGGGCTGATTATAATTCTTTCGGCTGTTTCGACTACCTTATTGTGGACAAGGCTGAACAATCCCTTTGTTCAAAAAGCGATTATTTTAGTGATATGGTTCGGTGCTTTGGGCGGTGTCGATGACTGGTTAAAGCTCACTAGTAGTATTTGCCACCGAAGTAGGGAAGGACTAAGAGTCTGGGAAAAGCTCATCTTTCAAATCGGCGGAGCAGTGCTGATAGCCTCATTTTTGTACGCCGACTTTATCTACATACCGGATGGTATCAGGGTCTGGTTGCCCTTCTATAAACAGGGCCTGCCGTTGGCAAACTGGATGTTCATATTGATAGCAATTTTTTATATATCAGCCACCAGCAATGCTGTTAACCTGGCTGACGGTATGGACGGGTTGGCAGCCGGATGCGTAGGAATGGTGGCTCTAGTGCTGGCTCTGCTCTGCTATGTCGCTTCTGAGACAATGGCCAGAACCACTCCTGTTACCTGGGCAAGTTATCTTCTGTTACCCGCTATACCCCAGGCCGGCGAGCTGAGCATCTTCTACTCGGCAATCTTGGGGGCTGTGCTCGGCTTCTTATGGTTCAACTGTCATCCCGCCCAGGTCTTTATGGGCGACGTGGGTTCACTTCCATTAGGAGCAGCAATGGGCTACGGGGCTTTGGTAACGAGAAACGAAATTCTGCTCCTAATTATTGGTGGCGTATTTGTCCTTGAATTGCTCAGCGTAGTACTGCAGGTCTCCTATTTCAAATATACCGGCGGAAAACGGCTTTTTAGATGTGCTCCTATTCATCATCATTTTCATCTGATTGGCTGGAGCGAACCGCAGGTGGTAGTGCGTTTTTGGCTTTTAGCTGCCGCTTTTGCCGCCCTCGCGTTGGCCACTTTGAAAATCCGATAATCTCTTGGTCTGAGGCTATTTGCCTTGCTTTAATCTAAATCGAGGTCTAAGTGGGAAAAATCACCACCTTAATCTTAAGTTTCTATTGACTTAAGCCGAATTGATAAAGTGCCTTAGTACCTTAAAATAGGTTGTTAAAAAAGGAGTTAGCGATGCTCAGAGCAAAAGACGTTATGAGTACAGATGTAATTAGTGTAAGAAACGAAACTCCGATACTTGAGGCTATAAAGATTCTGGTGGAAAATCATATTTCGGGTCTGCCTGTAGTCAAAGATGATATGACTTTAACGGGGATTCTTTCTGAAAAAGATGCGATAGTATTGTTCTACGAAAGTGGTGAGGTCGATAATAAAACAGTTAACGATTATATGACAACTCCCGCAGTTTGTTTTGAGGAGGGCGAAGCACTGCTGAATGTTTGTGACTTTTTGGCGAAGAACATCTTTAGAAGAGTCCCGATCACATCAAATGGGAAGCTGGTCGGCATAATCAGCATAAGGGATGTCCTCAAGTCTGTTCTTCAGCTAAGGCGTGAAGAAGTAGTCATCGCTAATTGAAAAGCGAGGTCGTAAATTCGACTGGATGCCGGCCGGATTAACAAATCCTCTTTAGGTTTCTTTTAAGGGGACCCTCAGTGCACATTTTTTGTCTTTGAGAACCCTGTAAAGTGTCAGCGCGATTATATATCGTAGTATTCTTCGGTACGTATTTGAACGTTTTTTCTATAGCGCTGTGAATCATCAGAATTGAGCCGGTCTAACTTTCTTTGTGTCAAAAAGATTTTGATAGCGGTAATCCCGCAGCCGGCCCCTGCGACAAAAAAGACCACCGCAGCGAGCGTGGCGAAAAACTTTGGTAGAAGGTAAATCATAAACCCAAAGCCAATCAATACCAGCCCTACGGTGAATATCCCTGCTGCAATAGTTCTGGAGGCTTGAGAGATTATATTTGTGTAATAACGAAAACCCATTTTCTTATCTCGTAAAATGCCTAAAGTGACACTTACGTGCCACTTCAGGCATTCCTGATACTAAACGTTTAGTACATCCCCCCTCCGCCAGGCGGCATAGCTGGCGTCTCCTTCTTTTCAGGAATCTCGCTGACTATCGCATCGGTGGTCAGCAGCAGCGAAGCAATCGAGGCGCCGTTCTGCAGAGCAATCCTCTCGACCTTTGTCGGCACAATCACGCCGAACTCAACCATGTCGCCGTATTGCTTGCGCAGTGCGTCGTAACCGAAGTTCTTTTCCTTGCTGTCCATGACCTTCTGGGCCACAATTGAACCGTCCAGCCCCGCGTTCTCGGCGATTTGCTTGATCGGTGCCACCACCGCTCTTCGAACGATATCGACCCCGATCTTTTCATCTCCGGAGGCCTTGACTTTGTCCAGTTTCGGTAAAGCTCTGAGCATCGGCACGCCGCCTCCCGGCAGGATACCTTCTTCCACCGCTGCCCGGCATGCGTGCAAAGCGTCCTCTACACGCGCCTTCTTTTCCTTCATCTCCACCTCAGTCGCGGCCCCAACATTGATCTGGGCTACGCCACCGGCCAATTTTGCCAATCTTTCCTGCAGTTTCTCGATATCGTAATCGCTGGTGGAGCTATCAATCTCGTTCTTAATCTGTTCAATTCTGCCCTTAATAGCTTCGGTGCTGCCTCCACCTTCAATAATGGTGGTTGTGTCTTTGTCGATGGTGATGCGTTTGGCCCTGCCGAGCTGCCGCAGCTCGATGTTCTCCAACTGCAGCCCCAGGTCCTCGAAAATAGCTTCACCACCGGTCAGAGTGGCAATGTCACTGAGCAGTGCCTTCCGCCTGTCACCAAAGCCGGGCGCTTTAACAGCAGCTACCTGCAGCACACCGCGCAGCTTATTGACGACCAGCGTAGCCAATGCCTCGCCCTCAACGTCCTCGGCGATAACCAGCAGCGGCTTGCCCTGTTTGGCTACTTTCTCAAGCAGCGGAACAAGCGATTTTACTGAGCTTATCTTCTTTTCGTGCACCAGGATATACGGCTTCTCCAGCACAACCGTCATATTCTCAAGGTTGTTAATAAAGTGTGGGCTAAGGTACCCCTTGTC
>CAYGBH010000099.1:0-11668 GCA_964348055.1 uncultured Pirellulales bacterium | reverse complement strand
GATACGGCGTAGTCGATAGCGACCGGCTAAGCGAGCATATCGAGCAGCAAATCCTCCAGGCAATTGGGTCGGCCAACCTTGTCCTGTTTATGGTCGATATTCGCGACGGCCTCGTGCCGTTAGATAAAACAATAGCTCAGCTTCTGCGCAAACACGATCTCGACGTTGTCGGCGTTGCCAACAAGGCTGACACCGCAAAGCTGTTCCCTGCCGCCGCTGAGTTTTCCAAGCTCGGCTTCGGCGAATTTCTGTGCGTCTCGGCAAAGAACAATCTCAACAAGAATGTCCTGCTCGATAAAATCTTTGACAAGCTCGCAGCTTTAGAGTCAGGCAGGCCCGCAGAGCCGGCTATGAAGATAGCGATAGTCGGCAAGCGAAACGTCGGCAAAAGCACTCTCGTAAACGCTATGGTCGGCTCCGAGAGGGTAATCGTCAGCGAGACGCCGGGCACGACCCGAGATGCCGTCGATGTTCGGTTCGAAAAAGACGGCAAGACCATCGTCGTTATCGACACCGCAGGGATACGGAAAAAGAGCAAAATAGCCAGCAGCATCGACTTTTACAGCTACGTTCGTGCGACCCGGTCAATCCGGCGTGCCGACATCGTGCTATTTATGATTGATGCTACCACGGCCGTCTCGCAGGTCGATAAAAAATTGGCCAGATTCATCACCGATGAATACAAAAGCTGCATAATAATTATCAACAAATGGGACCTAGCCAAGGACGCCGCCACCTCCGATGACTATGAAGACTATCTGACGAAAACTCTGCCGGGCCTAAGATATGCACCGATAGCCTTTACTACTGCAACCAAGGCAAAAAACGTTCAGAGCGTTTTGGATTTAACAGTTGAGATCTTCAAGCAGACCACAACGCTGATACCGACTGCCAAACTAAACAAAGCATTTGAAATTATAAAGGCCGAGAGCGCCGGGGCAACCAAACGTCGAAGCTCCACTAAGGCGGGCAAAGCCGGCTGGCCAAAGATTTACTATGCCACACAAATTGCCGTCAACCCTATCACGATACTCATGTTCGTGAACAAGCCGCAGCTTTTTGACGAGAATTTCCGCCGATTTATTACAGGCAGACTGCGAGAGCTACTGCCAGTAGAGGAGGTGCCGATAAGGCTGCTGGCCCGTTCGCACAGAAAATAGCTTCTTGGTGCCGATGTGCTGCGGCACAGAATGACACTTCTTTTATTTTTCTTCCACTATCACGGTTTCATCGGGAGGGATGCCAAGTCGCTCGAACCTTCCAGCTCGACCCTTTTCATCACCGATGTGAATATCTCGAGCGATGTTTCCCACTTCCAGCGCACGTTCTCTTGGAACGACTATGACCCCGTCACCATCACCTACTACTACATCGCCGGGGTAAACAAGAACACCTCCACAATTTATCGGGAAGTTATAAGATTCAGCTATAAGCCTTCCCGGCCGGACCCCGCGGGAACTGTACCCATTCATGCAATAGACCGCAATTTTTTTGACCTTACAAACCTCGTCGGTATCCCGGGCACCGCCATTTGTAACCGCTGCTACTACACCTTTTTCCGCCCAGCCAAGGCTGTTATTGGAGCCTATAAAACCACATTCCGGAATTCCTCCTGCATCGATGACGGCCACGTCTCCCGGCTTTGCTACGCTGAGCCATCTATCAGGCGCCCTTTTGTACTGATCAGACTTGAACTTCTTGAATCCTGCAAAGTCCGGAAAAGAGTTTTGTCCGACCCTGACATCGGTAGGCACATGGCGAACGGTAATGGCAAATCCCACGAATCGATGAGAAAAATTTTCCACGTCCCGCCATAAAGGCCTTATGGTCTTGTTCATTAAACCTATGTCCTGCAAGCCAACCATATCCATACCATCGAGAACGTCCGTAACCCGCAAATTCTTATACAACTCGAGAATTTCTTTTCGTGCTTCTTCGCTGTCGTCAAAACTCTTATTTTCGAGCAGCCTGACACCCTGGGGTGTTGTAAGTTTTTTGCCGGTTTCGTCTTCTCTGGCATGCGTGACAAAAACAGCCGACATCAAAATAAACAGCAGTCCGGTCAAGCAGGTGCGCTTAACTATAGATTTGTTCAAACAATACATAATAACCTCCTAACATTTTACAAGATTTATGGCATTGCGTTTGGCGGATATTAGTTTACACTGAAGTCCCGAGAATACAAACATATTCTCGAACTTTCTGCTGAAAGGTCAGGTTCAAATGGATACGCTTTTATTAATGTTAGTTTGCGGCGGCGGCTACTTAATAGCTTACCACACCTATGGTCGTTTTCTTGCCAGAAAAATATTCAAACTCGACAAGAACGCTTCTGTCCCATCCGTTGAGCTCCGGGACGGTATCGATTATGTCCCCACCCGCAGGGGAATAATCTTCGGGCATCATTATACCTCGATTGCCGGTACCGGGCCGATTGTCGGCCCGGCCATAGGAATCATCTGGGGCTGGCTGCCAGCTATCCTCTGGGTGTTCCTCGGCTCTATCTTTATGGGGGCTGTGCACGATTTCGGCGCATTGGTGGTCTCGATGCGAAACGAAGGCAAAAGCATATCCGAAGCAGCCGCCAAGTATATCAATCCGCGCGTGCGATTTATATTCTTCGCTGTCGTATTTTTGAGTCTGCTGATCGTCATCGCAATATTCGGCGTCGTGATTGCGGCGGTTTTTACCACATTTCCAAGTTCGGTCGTTCCAGTCTGGCTTCAGATACCCATCGCAATGACACTGGGCTATGCGGTCTACAAAAAAGATGCAAATGTCGCCATTGCAACAGGAATCGCTGTGCTGGGAATGTATCTTTGCATTGCTCTTGGCAGCCTGCTGCCTTTAAAACTTGGCACGGCCTTTGGGATACCGTCTACGGGATTATGGGTGATAATCCTGCTGATTTATGCCTGGGCCGCCTCGACTCTACCTGTAACAACGCTGCTTCAGCCTCGTGATTACATCAATGCCTGGCAGCTCTTTATCGCTATGGGCCTTTTAGCAGCCGGCGCAGTGGCCGCTTCGCTAACCGGCAGTCTACCCCTGGTAGCCCCTGCCATTAACAGCGAGCTTCCAGCTAATACTCCACCGATTTGGCCTTTTATGTTCGTGATAATCGCCTGCGGTGCAATCAGCGGCTTTCATTCGCTTGTCGCCTCCGGCACAAGTGCAAAACAGATTGCAAAAGAGCCGGATTGCCAATTTGTCGGCTACGGCTCAATGCTGCTCGAAGGCTTTTTGGCCATGCTGGTTATGATTTGCGCCGCCGCCGGTGTGGCAATGGCCCTGAAACTCGACAACGAAACAATACTGACTGGAAGGCCCGCCTGGGAGCACTTCTACAGTTCCTGGATAGGGGCCAAGGGATTATCCGACAAAATAGCCCCGGTCGTTATAGGCGCAGCTAATATAATGGCCACGATTAGACTGCCGGAAACGCTTGGAACTACTCTTATGGGTGTATTCATTGCATCGTTCGCCGGCACGACCCTCGATACCTCGGTGCGAATCCAGCGCTATGTGGTAAGCGAGCTGGCAGCTGATTTGAGAATCCCGTTCCTGGACAACAGATGGACAGCAACCACTTTTGTCGTGCTTATTGCAGCGGCCTTAGCCTTCGCCACAGGCGCAGACGGCAAAGGCGCAATGAAACTCTGGCCCTTGTTTGGAACCTCAAACCAACTCTTAGCAGCCTTGGCCTTGTTGGTGGTTACACTTTACCTAAAACGCAAGGGCCGATTTAAGTTCATTGTAACCGCGGTGCCGTGCCTGATTATGTTAGTGATTACAAGCTGGGCTATGGTCAAAAATGAAAAAATTTTCCTCACCGAGAAAAATTGGCTTTTGGTTATAATCGGAGCCGGGATATTCGCACTGGCATTGTGGATGACAATCGAGGCCCTAATAGCCTTCTTCAATCTACCCCACCAGCCGGAGTCTCCGCAGAAGACAGAGGTATCAACTTAAATTTAGCTTCTGCCAATTGCTGAGGATTTTTCAGTCTAATTTCGTCTTTGCGGACAAATTCCGGAGGAAAATTGTAGACAACTGCTTTGCGTTGTTCCACCTCGCCCTTTTTGGCGTCAACGTCAAAAATATACAGTGTCATTAGAGGCAATTGCTGCAGCTCACAGGCTCTTTTCGCCTCGGGAGTAGCTCTGATAGCAATAGGACTCAGTACTTGAGGCAGATTGGTTATCTGAACGCTATATTCCCCCAGCAGGGTAGGGCTCAAGGCGACACTGAGTGTCGTCTTAGTTATGGTGTAGTCGCTAAGCCGGTCCTCTTCCGGCGACATTTTAATTTGTACGGTTGTGGCGGCATATCTTTCCTGGCCTGCCAACTCGACGTATGGCGTTTTATCAACAGCCGAGATCCTTGCCTGCTCGCGTTCACTGCGTTTCAACTGAACTCGCGCCGTCCTGCGATCCTCGGGCACAAACATTACAACTTTTTTTGGCTCAATCTCAATATTTTTCACCTCTAAAGGAATTCCATCTTCATCAAAACATTCAACGGTCAGTGATCTTTCGACAAGCCCAACAACATTGACGTCAAGTATCTCCGGCTCGCAGGATTTTACTTTGAGACCGAGACGTCTTATTTCTTTGTCTTTCTGCAAAAACGCCAGGAGACTCAAAGAATAGTCGCCGGGCTTAGCCATTTTTTCCTGTGAGGCATCAAAAACAAACTCAAGGCTCTTCTCCCGCTCTCGCAACTTCCTGTCTAAAGCAGCAATCGCAGTGTGAGGGCCTGAAAGCGTTATTCTGATGTCGGCCGACGAGGCTTGATTGAAGCTTACCCAAAGCTTCGGATTCGCCGATTCATCTACGACAATAGTGGCAGGTCTGTCGGGCAATTCCTCGTCCAGTGCCAGGTCCGTCCAGACCCAGATCAGGACCGTCAAAAATATCACGACTGCTATCTTGCCATATTTGATCTTTCTTAACTTCATATTCCGCTATCCACCAGACAGAAGTCCACCCGCGACGGAGCGCGTATTGAGCGCGGCTCGCCGCTCAAATCACGAGATCACACTTGCAAGACGCTTTCTCAACCGGGATTCGTCTGCATTTCGTGTAAGCTTTCCATTTTCAGCAAGCGAAATGATGCCGGTTTCCTCACTTACCACCAAACAGGTAGCGTCCGAACCGGCCGTTATGCCTATAGCAGCCCGGTGACGAGAACCAAGTTCAACACCACCAATACTGCCGGCTTCAGCCAAAGGCAACTGCACCCCGGCAGCAACCACTCTATCGCCTCGTACTATAACGGCCATATCGTGAAGGGCTGTACCGGGGTGGAAAATGGTCTTGAGCAGTTCCGCCGTTACCTTGGCATCAATCCGAACGCCAGTTTCTATAAATTCACCCAACGCCACCTGCCTCTCAATAACAATAATAGCTCCGATTCGAGCGGCCGAAAGCTCAGTCAAAGCGGTAATCAGCTCTTCCACAGTCCGTGATAAATGCTGTAACGAGCCTGACCAGAAGCGAGGCTGACCAAGGCGTATAAGTACCCTTCGAATCTCCGGCTGAAAAGCGGCAACGGCAATAACCAAAACGCCGATCAAAAAACCTTTGTAAAGGTATTGAAGCCGCTCGAAGCCATACCGCTCGACAACTAAATTTAAGATAAGCACACCGGCAACAAGAAGGAATATGACACCCCGGAACAACCTTTCTCCACGAGTACCTTCGAGGAAGTCCACAAGCCAGTAGACTATAACACCTATAAGAACCAACTCAATGGCAACACGCCGCCAATCGTATCCCCCCAGCCGGCTGAAATAGTCGCTAAAAAAATCAACGAGCGTTTCCACGAATCAACCCCATTAGAAAATTCCGGTGTCGTTGCCGGACGCCTGTTTGGATCCCATTTTGCCAGAAGTCGCAAAATGGGGGTCCTTACCCGTGTTTTTCGGGAAATCTGCCCCTTTCTGTTTACCCCGTTACAACTCCATAATATTCCTTATGTTACGGAACAGAATTTCTAACGGGGACAAATCCTTTTGTTCCCATCGTACTCCGTGCGTGCCTTTGCTTCGCTCAAGGCCGGGGACGCGTATTGCGTGAAAACGAACGCAATACGATATACGCAAAACGCAATACGAATTATGGTATCCTTTTGTCGGTCAGTCTGCTGGGCTCATCAAGAAGCAGAAACTTGTCTATGTCGGCCATCATCTCCTGACGGTTAATACGAAGAACACGCTTGTGCCTTCTCTTGCTTTCAGCAGCCGTTTCACCCGTCTGCCAGGAGCCGCAGCCGAAGGGAACAAAAACCAAAGCCCACAAAATAACGCTTAAAATCACCTTGCGTACGGAAACAGAAACGCTTCTCATCATTTCTCCATTTCTCCCTTTTTGAAATCCAATGAGCCAGCTGGGCCTCCTGAACAATCATTTTTTTATCGGTCAGCCCCATTAGAAGTAAGACGCCTGAATCGTTTATCCTGCTAAGGCCATCATACAGGGCTAATAACGCCACTTCTAACCGGGTGTGCCATATTATTGCCTCGTATAGAATTTTGGGTTCCCGCAAGGCGGGGTCCCTCTAACGGGGTCAGTCGGCAGCTTTAACATTTGGGCGGCACAAAACGCACCCCTGCCTGTTTTGCTATTTTAGCAGCCATTAATCCTGTTGTCAACCCCGTTAGAAATTTATAATTGCCCTACAAGCTTAGGAACCATTATACCACAAGGCAAGATTTTGACACCACAGGCGTACCGGTGTATAATGATAAAACTAACTGACATTAGGACAGAAGACAGATTTCTGATTTCTGAGGGGCGAGCTATGAAACACAGCAGAATCAGCAGAGTCATACAGATTTTAACAACATTACAGGCAGGAAAAAAAATCACCGTTAGTGATTTGTCGAAAACATTTGGAACAAGCCGGCGGACAATCTTTCGCGATCTTAAAGAGCTGCGGACTATCGGCATACCTTATCACTACGACACCAAGACCGGCTGTTATGCCATAGAGCCTGAATTTTTCCTGCCGCCGATAGATTTGAACCTGCAGGAGGCACTAAGTCTGCTCCTGCTGGCCCACAAGGCAAGTAACCAAATACAGCTGCCGTTCAAAAATTCAGCTTTGCTGGCCGCCCTGAAAATCGAAAACAATATGCCTGCCAAAATCAGACAATATTGCAACACAGCCCTGCGAAATATCTCCACCAGAGCCGGCGCCCAGGCGCCGACCCACCATCCCGGCGGACTTGATAAAACCTTCGCACAACTACAGGAAGCTATCGCGAAGAAACGCAAAGTAAACATCCGTTACCATTCGCTTTTTGAAGGCACAATTATTGATGTTGAGTTGTGTCCTTATCACCTGCTCTACAACAACGGAGCGTGGTATGCGATCGGCCGCTCCAGCCTGCACAAAAGCGTCCGCACCTTTAAGCTTAACCGCATCAAGGAATTAAAAACTACAGATAAATGTTTCCTGGACGGCGAGAATTTCGATGTGTACGACTACCTCGGCAGGGCTTGGTCTATGATACCGGAAGGCCGAATCTGCAATATCAAGCTGCGGTTCCTGCCCAAAGTAGCTAATAATGTTGCCGAAGTACAATGGCACAGCACACAAAAAGTCACCCGCAACAGCGACGGCTCAGCTATTGTCGAGTTCCGCGTTGACGGCCTGGGCGAAATAACCTGGTGGATACTCGGCTATGGCGACCAGGTCCAGGTGCTCGCACCAAAGGCCCTGCGCAAAAGAGTCCTGCAAATTGTAAAGAACATGACCCGGCTCAACGAGAAGATCTAAACGGCCGGGCGTTCGCACCCGCTGCCGCCAATCCCCACAATCGCAAGGCTATGGAGAGCATCGGGGAATGACAAGGATGCGGACGCCGAAACGCAGCCGCCGAAACGCAGCCGCCGAAACGCAGCCGCTCGTGAATCTTCGGTTCTCCCAAAAGCATGAAATCGCAGGGTTAACCTCCGGCCCTTTGAAGATCCCTTATCGGTCGCCAACCCATGAGAATAAGCCCTTCGTCTTTGATCGCTTTTTCGAGTACAGCGCGATCTTTGGTGAAGAGTTCGTATTCATCCACGGCAGTTTTCCAACCTTTTCCTTTGATTGCTCTTGTTTCCGGGCAGTCCACGCAGGGATGCGGATACACTTCAAAGACGGTTCCGGGAGGTATGTCGTGGAAAACCTGGCGATACTTTGTTCTCCCCACAAAACTTGTACCCGCGCCTGCCATGAGCACTCCCATTTTGGAAAGCCACGGGCGCAAATCCGGATAGCCCTGTTCTGTAAGTTGCTCTTGAGTGGGGGGCATTCTGACAGGCAAACCGTAATCTTTTCCCAGCTCGCCATAAAGTTTCCCAAACTTGGGGATGTCGCCGCTTCGAATACCATCATGAGCACTCAGATGAGTGGGGTCCATCCCCAGTTCGAGGGCATGTTCAATTTGCGCGCGACTTTCCCTTTTGATCTCGTCCGCCGTCGCATGCGCCCACGCTTGTTTCCCGTTGCCCCACAGACGTCCTTCTGGAGTAAATAAGCCGGGTACTTCCTTTCGTCCGAGAAGAGGCCGCCACGCTATCCTCCTGCCGCCGCCAACGGTCAAGGTCAGATGCACCCCCACATCCGTTCCGGGATGACTCAGCACATAGTCCGCGGCCTCCCGCGACCACGCCGATATTGCCATCCAGTCGGCGGATTTCAACAAGCCTACTTCCAACATTTCAAATACGGCCAGATTTGCGGCGTGGCACAGGCCGAATTCATCGGCGGCAGTGATGAGCACTCGCGCGTCCTTCGGGTATCCGAGACGTTCCACGAGGCTGCCGCCGCTCTTTTTTGAACCCGCGCCAAACAGAATCCGCGGCATGGCTATTGTTGCTGCCCCGACACCTACGGACTTTAGAAAAAAACGGCGATCCAAATGTCTTGGCGTCTTCATCTCCTCTGTTGATGTTGTGTGATGACTTGCTGCATCCATTTCAAAATACCTCCCTTCCTTTTCGGTTCCCCGAAATATAAGCTCTGAAAGCTTAACCTTTAAGGTTTGCCCTGATTCAACAGAATCCCTGGCAGTAGCAAAACTTTCTGTTCATTGCAAGAATGATTTTGCCTCTGCCGGCATTCGCTTCTGCATTCTGCGCGGTATTTTACTGGTATTTCGGGAGTAGTGTAAAGCTGAATTTACGGCGTGCGAGTTAAACCTTGATCCTTCACCGTTGAAAAATGACGAGCCCAGGGGAGGTCAGCGAAGCCAATCAGCCCGCCTTTATTGAGGTCGGCGGGTTATCTGGTTTTCAGGACAATGTTCAATGTGGCCCAGTCGAGGGCCTCATCTTCTCCTATCAGCAGGTTCAGCTTGCCATCCTGCAGGAACAAGAGGTCATCTGCCAGAAACTCGAATATCAAAAAGCCGCTGCCGCTGCTGGGAAGCTCCTTTTCGCCAAGGCCCAGGTCTTCAAATCTGCGGCGATGAGCTTCGTCAATAGCCTCAATCCACAACGAGTCGTTGCGAGTCCCGCCGCCGGTTTTCTGCATCGCCACCGTCAGTGTTGCTCCAGCCACCCACTGGTCGGGCCCCAGAGCGAACGTGAAGGTAAACGGCACCAGATGATTATTGGCTTTCTCATCGAACTGCTCTACTACCCAGTTCTTGGTGGCCGCATACGCCTCGACCTCTACAAGCCAGTCCGCATCAACAAAGACATCGTCATCACTGCCGGGGCCGTCATATTCGTACTTGTCGAAGTCGCCCACCCAATACTCACGGAACTGCGCAGTTGGGTCCGCAAGGCGCTCGTTCAACTGGGCGATATATAGGCTGTCGTTCGGGTTATTCACCGGATCGCCGAGGCTTACATGCGAGCCGTGTGAGTCGTAGATGCCTAACGGGGCATTGAGGAAATCACTCGGATTTGTTTTTGTCCCGATACCGCCGATTACCCAGTTCTGCGCCGTGAATGGGCTCTCGACCTTAAACTGCGGCGCCCGGCAATTCCAGAAGACCATATTGGCGCCCGACCAGCCGTGGCCTGTTCCACTATTGCCTCGGTTGCGGGCGGCCAGAGAAGAGCCGCCGCCGGAGACATCGATATTATCGTACAGGTAACCGCTGGCCCAGCGGTGGTGCGGACCGACTTCGCTATTGCATCGCTCGGCAATACAGTTGTAAAAAACGCCGGGGCCTATATTCCGCGAGCCGTTGACGTAGTCGTGCCGCCCGTCCTCGGAATAACAGCCCTCAAACAGACACAATTGCCCATAGTTGCCGAAAGGATACCGCCAGCCCCCCGTCCTCGGACCCTTCGGCAATAAGCTCGAACAATCCCGGACGGTTACCGTTCTACAGTCCTTACCGACGGATACAACGCCGTAAGAGAAGTGTACGCCAGTTACATTTCGAACCCAGGAGCCTTCAACCCCCGATAATGTGATGAAATCCTTGTAGTGATCCGGGTCAAAATCATCGACGCCGTCATATTGGCTTACCGCACGCAGGTTCTCGATACCGACGTCTCTTAGCCGGCCGGTCTCGTTAATCGCATAAATCCTTCCTCCACCCCACTGCCGGTCGATGGAGGTCGTCACAGGGGCATTTAAAAAAACACGATTGCCGTCAATGGCCACAATAATGCGGTCCATATAGAACTGGTACGAGCTGGCCTTCCACTGAACGGTGTCACCGCGATCCGGGATGCGGTCCATACCAATCTCGTTAATCCATGCGTTGTTGCAACGACGGTGCACGACAACACGGTCGCCCACGTTCAGATTTTCCACTGAGTCCACGCGCAGACTCATGGCCCCCACGGGCACATACTTATCGATGACCTCTTGGGTCGTTCCCGGCACTTTCGACGAGGAGTGGGAGCCGCTAACACTAAGCAGGGTCTTCTGTCCCGAGCCCGTTGCCGTCAATACCGTCTCGCTTGCCCCGCTACCGCGCAGGATAACGCCACCGGCACGAATTGTCAGAGTTTTGTTGTCATCGATTTGGTAATCGCCGGCCTGCAGCTGAACAATGCCCCGGAAGCCGAACTCATTGAGCCGCATGGTTGAGACCTGGTAGATGGCGTCCTGGATACGCTCGTAGTCGTCGCCAGGCCCGGGCGCAACGCTGACAATCCGATTGGAGCTGATAAATGCCATCACATCGGGAATCGGCACACCACCGCCGCCATAGCCGGCCATAGAGAAGTTGAGGACACGGTCGCCGATTTCCGTCGGCCTGTAAATCAAAAAACCGCTTAGACCGGGGTATACTAATTGGCTGTATTCGTTCCCGGCAAATGATACTATCCCACTCGCCTGGGCCACAATAACAACCAGAGCCAATACAGCCTTGCATTTAAGCATCATCACCTGCCTCTTTCTTGTTGGAAGCTCACTCTGGAAATTCCACAAATAGCGCACGAATCCGATTTGTCGAAGAAAGTCTAGTCTATCTATTATAGCGAATCCCACCGGAATTATCAATCTGCAAGGCTTTGAAAAGAGGGTCTAAGCCCATCTTTGCGCTTGCAGAGGGCGTTATCTTTGATTATCATTTAAGGAACGACTGTAATGAGCCGAAAGCCGTTTGTAGGCCCAAGGATTAGAACCAACTTTGATATGAACAATTATGCCAACGTAGCTCAACGGTAGAGCTCTGGTTTTGTAAACCAGTGGTTGTCGGTTC
>CAYGBH010000098.1:0-11715 GCA_964348055.1 uncultured Pirellulales bacterium | reverse complement strand
TGCAGAGAGAACAGCGCCAGTTACTCCAAACGCGTCTGAAAGAGGTGCGGGCCAAGCGGTTGTCCGAATTGGCCGGGAAGAGCCGCGGTCGTTCCTTACCCGCGAGAAAAGCCTCTCGCCAGAGCAGAGCCCGAAGGAGCACGGCTGCGAAAAAGGCAGTGGACAAGCCCGTGGCGTCGAAGCAGAAAAACATAGCCAAGCCTGCCCCGGGCAAAGCCACAGGGACCAAAGAAGTGAAACTGCCGGACCATCCGTTATTGGACGACCTGGATAATAAAAGCCTTCGAGAGCTGGCACATATTACGAATGTTCTCTTCTTCCCCAGGGCCAAGGTGCAGGCCAACCGGCAGCTTGCCGAATCGGTGCTGATTGAAGTCACCATCGAACCTGATGCGCCGCCCGGCAACCGTGAACTGCGGCTCGCAACCAGGACCGGCCTGACCAATCCCATGGTCTTTCAGGTGGGGCTGCTGCCGGAAATCCGTGAGCTGGAGCCCAACAACCAGAAAGCCTATCCCGACCTGCCCAACCTGTTGAAGGTGCCGAATCTGCCGAAGGAAAAGCCCCACGAGCTGCCTGTATTATTTAATGGACAGGTAATGCCGGGTGACGTCGATCGTTTCCGTTTTCGTGCGCGAAAGGGACAGCAGCTTGTAATCGAGACACAGGCCAGGAGCCTGATTCCGTATCTGGCCGATGCCGTTCCCGGCTGGTTTCAGGCTACACTGGCCCTCTACGATGCCGCGGGCAATGAAGTGGCCTTTGCGGACGATTACCGTTTCAATCCCGACCCGGTCCTTTTTTACAGGATTCCCAGAGACGGCGAATACGAGCTGGAGATCCGCGATTCCATCTACCGCGGACGGGAGGATTTTGTCTATCGCATCGCCGTGAGTGAACGACCCTTCGTCACTCAGGTGTTCCCGCTGGGCGGCAGGGTCGGCGTCAGAACCGTCGCCTCGGTCGCCGGCTGGAATCTTCCCATGACCCAATTGCCGTTGGATACCCAACCCGGCAGTGACTTCATCCGGCAGACGGCCTACCATAAAGTGCACAGCACGCCTTACGGCGGAAAACAGATTTCCAATCCCATTGCGTATGCCGTGGACACACTGCCCGAGAGCGAAGAAAGCGAATCCAATGACACTATAGAAGACGCGCAGCAGATTGACCTGCCGAAGATAATCAACGGCCGCATTATCCGGCCCGGCGATATCGACGTATTCCAGTTTAAGGGTCGCGCCGGCGATGAAGTGGTGGCCGAAGTCTATAGCCGCCGGTTGAACTCTCCGCTCGACTCGCTCCTGCGGCTGACAGATGTATCGGGTAACGTGCTGGAATGGAACGACGATTATGTGCTTAAAGATACCGACCTGCACAAGAATATGATGGGATTGTTCACACATCATGCCGATTCGTATCTAATGGCCGAGTTGCCGCAAGACGGCACGTACTATGTGCATCTGGCCGATTCGCAAAACCACGGAGGCGAGGCGTACGGCTATCGCCTGCGCATCACTGCCCCGCGGCCCGATTTCGCACTGCGTGTGACACCCTCCAGCCATAGTGTTCGCGCCGGGGGCATCATTCCAATTTACGTTCATGCGTTGCGGAAAGATGAATTCGATGGCGAGATCAAGGTGGTGTTGAAAGACGCCCCCACTGGTTTCAAGCTCAACGGCGGGCGGATTCCTGCCGGACGCGACCACGTTCGCATGACCCTGACGGCGCCGGCTAAGGCGCCCGAAAAGCCGGTTGCCCTGCAGCTGGAAGGCCGCATCCAGATCGGCGGGCAAGTGGTCAGCCATCCGGCATTTGGCGCAGATGATGTGATGCAGGCATTCCTCTACCGGCACCTCGTGCCGACGCAGGAACTGCTGGTCCTGGTTCAGAAAGCCAAATGGCGGGCGCCTCTTGTCACATTGGCCGGACCCAGCCCTATCCGGATTCCTGTGGGCGGCACGGCCCGGGTGCGGTTCAAAACCCGGAAAAGTCCGGTCTTGAAGGAAATACAACTGGAACTCAATGAACCGCCTGAGGGACTGACCCTTCACGATGTGACCGTTGTGCCCGAAGGCCTGGCTTTCAAGCTGAAGGCCGATAAGGACGCAGTGCAAAGCGGTTTTGCAGATAATCTGATTGTCGAGGCCTTCAGAGAGTATACGCCCAAACAGAAAGACGGCAAACCATCAAATCAGAAACGCCGTTATTCGATGGGTGTCTTTCCAGCCATTCCTATTGAAATCGTGCAGGATTCCGCCGTGAGGCGTCCTTTGGACAGCCCAGCAGGGTCCCAGCGATAAGCATTTCATGGACGCCTGAGGCAGCACTACCTCCCAGCCAGGCACACAATACTTCCATCCCGCAAAGAAGCAAACAGGCGACCGCCTGCAGCAATCATGCCGTCGAACACGGGCGGATACTCAAGCGCTGTTTCAGACAGTTTACTTCCGTCCCTGGCCGAAACGGCCACAAGCTGGGCTCCTTTGCGCGCTTCGAAAGCGGCATAGGGGTCTTCCGGGTCAAAAACATCCCGGGCACCGGCCACAAATAAAGTATCGCCTGCTTTGACCATGGCACGGATTCGCACCGGCAGCCACAGCATCCACACTGGCGGCCGGGCTCGCGTATAGCCGATCATTTTGTCCAGCCCAAAGGCCTCGCTTTCGAGCTTTCGCACCTCGTCGCCGCGTGCGCGTGAAAAGTCGGATTGTGGAAGCCATTTGACCGGCTCAACCGAACCCTGCTCACCAACGATCTGCGGCTCGTTCGAATTGAGGTCGGCAAACAGCAGATAACCTTCCTTGCCCGGGAAGAACATGAGGCTGTGCACGTTTCGACGATAGAACACGCGGACGGCATAAGTCTTCTGGTCGTCGACCACAAGGAGCTGGCCGGTCTTCGGGGCCTGGTTCGCTAACTGAAAGCCAGGCCATCGCTTCGAGTACATCCAGAATGTACGGTTGTACCACGAGCCGTCCAGCAGACCGGCTGTCGAGAAGATATGCAGGCCTACATCTTGAGCGCCTTTGCTCGACAAGACCTCGACTTCAACCTCCTTTAGTTCGGGCGTCATCTTCTTCTGACGCATGTAGATGAACCCGCCTTCGCTGACGAGCACGTCCGAATTGGCCCCCAGAATAAAGAAGGCGAGATCGCGATCTTTCTTCACGTCCCGGTGAGGTCCTACCAACAGGCCCTTGTGGAGAATCTTTCCACTAACCACATCGAGCCCATAGACGTGGATACCGCCGTCGAGGTATGTGGAGCGTCCGGCCGTGAAGTACGCCGTGTCATTTTCCACGAGGATACTGCCGTGGACCGGCCAAGCAGACTCGACCTGGTCGAAATAGGCAATTCGCCGGTCGGCCGGTGCCGCCAGGAACCGCCACACGAGCTGGCCATCCGACGCCTGCAGGCAATACACATACCCGTCTTTGGACCCCACAAAGACCATCCCTCGGTAGATCGTCGGAGGCGAGTCGATACGTCCGTTTGCAGTGAACCGCCACACCACTTCGCCGCTTGCCATATCCAACGCGTATAGGCTGTGCGCGTCTGACTTTGCAACAAATACCTTGCCGCCTGCGGCCACCGGCGCCGTCAGCACCCCGCCCAGCGTGACTTTCCAATCGACCGCCACATCGTAAGGGACCCAATTGCGGGTCGTGCCGCTGCGTGCCGCATCGTGGCGGTAAGTCGGCCAGTCGTTCTTGGAGCCCGATCGAGTATCAGTAACCTCTCCGTAAGCAGGACCCTTCTCAAGACGCTCCTGGTCTGCGACCGCCTCAAGGGCAACATCCGGTCCGGCTGTCACTGCTGCATATCCCAGAAACTTCGCTCCGGGTTGACAGAAACACTGATCCGATGGGACGTACAACATACCGTTACACGGTATCATTCCATGCCTGCACGCACCACGAAGCCAGTTATTCTGAGAATGGTTATCTGCCTGGAAATCGAGAAACTCAGCGCCTTCGTAAGAACTGATTAGATACCGGACGGTTGCCTTGTTGCGATAGCAACGATGGTGGTGCTCCGGACTCCGCAGATTGTTAACGAGGATCCGCTTCTTCTCCTCGCCCGAGCGAAGGTCCCAACCGATGACCAGCGCATTCGGGCTCTTCCTGACCGGCTCGCCTTTGTCGTCCACACAAAGCATCCCGCGCCATACCAATCCATCGATTACGAACAGGTCGTCGCCCTCGCCCCCGCCGATCGACGGTACGGTTTTCTCCCAGAGCAATCTGCCGTTCGTCGCATCATGGGCGGCGACATACTTTCCACCCTGCATGATCACAACATCGTCAACGATAAGCAGCGTCTTCGGCGTGGTGAATTTCGGTCGAACGCTCCACCGCTCGCGGCCATCGGCCAAGTTGAGCGCGACAAGGTCTTTACCACTCAGATAGATGATGCGTCCGTTGTCAATCGCCAATGCCAGAGGGCGGATCTGACCAATCTGCTTGTCCCAGAGTACCTCTCCCGTTCGTCCGTCGACAGCAACCAATGCCGCTCCAGCCACATCCTCAGCTCCTCTGCGCCGAGCACTGCCCTCCAGTGCTCGTCGAATATAGGCAACGACGATGCCGTTACTGACTAGTATCTCACTGGTGTCCCGCGTCGCTTCAACCGTAGCAATGATATCGCCCGTGGCCGCATCCAGGATGGACATGGGAGCTCGGTATGCAAGTGTCGTGTAGAGCCGGTCACCGTCGGCCACGATTCGACGTTGGTTCTCAACAGGAACATCAGTTCGCGCACCACGCAACGTTGTCCAGTCTTTTCCCTGGTATCGCTCGAGGCTCCACTGCCGCCAGCCCCAGGAATCGAGCGACCGCTTCCAGAGCAGCCTGCCGTTGAAAGCATCTCTGCAAACAAGCGACCAACAATCAGGCAAACGCTCGTCGGTGATGCCGATGAGCCCTTCGTCAAAGAAGTAGAACAGTCGACCGGCAGCCGCGACGGGTGACTGAATACCGGACGGCGTTTCATGGCTTCGAAGCCACAGCGGCGGCGCAACCCACTGGAGACTTTTAGGCGGTCCGACGACAGTATCGTCGGCAACGGCGTTGTTACTTGCGTCATGCAGGAAATGAGTCCACTGGTCAATATTGTCGGGCCAGTCCTTGACTATCTTTCTCAACTTGCCGTTGCGTCGAACACAGGCCACTCCTCCGGGAACCAGGACTCGCATTGCCTCGCTCCTGGTGACATTACCCGCATCCTGCACGACAATCAGGTTGATTAGATTATCCGTGTAAGGAAGCACCGAGCCGGAATACTGCTCAACAGAGACGGGGCCGTAGAGGCCCTGAGCCTGAATATAGCTTCTCGCCTCGGCAACCTTGGCCGGGTCTGCTTCAAGCCCGTGAACCGTATAGCGATCACTGGCGCGCAGGGCCGCCGTCAGCTTCCCGCTACCACAGCCAAGGTGGACCACGATGCCGCCTTGCACGCCGGTGGTATCGAGAATCTTTCTGGCCCAGGTTACCGCATCATTGTCTCTTGCTTGCGCTGTGGCACCTGTGCCTGCGCTACCACAGGTGCAGGCAAACAGCAGGCAAACAGCAAACAACCCGCCTACCCAAAGGCTTGTCCGTCGGGCAGGCCCCCATACCCACGACTCGATTGCATGATAGCGTCTCATTTTGTAAAACCCCTTTCTGTCCAAATGTTCTTATGTGCCGTCCGATTAAACTACATCATAGCGATAGTATTTGAAATGTCAAGCCATTGTACAGAGGTCAGAGTCAGAAGACAGAATTCGGAAGTCGGAAGTCTATCCTCTGTCTTCTGTTTTCTTTTAGTAGTCTCTAAAACGCTTCATCCAATCCGGCCAGAGAGGTGAAGGGTCGTTTATTCTGTAGCCTCGATGCCATTTCAACTTCCACAGCTCCTTGAGCCCTATCTTTCTGATAGAGAAATCCACAAAAGCGCCGCTCACAAAGCCGTCGTGCCGGTTTATGCAGAACCGCTTCATCTCATCTACATTGGGCGACTCTATCACATCGCCACTATATGCCGGAGGTTCATCGGTCTGGCTCGGCCAGGCATCATCCCAGGAGCAATCCAAAAACAGCGGTATGTTACCTGCATCTTTAAGATTGAGAGTTCTCCAGTTATATTCAGTGGTACGCCCATGTAATGTTTTCATTCCCATTGGTGGGTTACAAAGCCACCCATTAGGAGAATAGCTGCCAGCGTGACCTCTTTCAGTGACCCATGCCCCAAACGGGGCCCGACCCCCCTGAGTGTAAGGCTTCGTGGCTACCGGGCACAAACGTATCGTTCCATCCTGATAATATGACTCCAGCGGAACAACCCACCAATACTTACCGGCACCACTACTACTGCCGTCAATCAAACCGCTTAAAAAAGAGCCGTCATTTTCATTGGCATACATTAGAAAGACAGCGCACCACTGTTTCAGATTTGACTGGCAGGCAACTACTTTTGCCTGCTTCTTTACCCGCTGCAGCGCCGGCATCAATATCGCCATCAACAGCGCAATAATGGCAATTACCACCAAAAGTTCTATTAACGTAAAACCTCTTCGCGTATCCATAAGGGTATCGCAATCTCTCTATACGGAGAACTGAAAACCCAAAAAACAATCATACGCTTTTTGAGGCCGAGAATCAAGAGAAATGTCCCAAGTTCTCTACAAAGCATTGTGAATCTATATCCCTCATATACTCTATCATATATTGTGCATTTAGTATTTAACAGTTATAATGGGGCAAGCGTCACCATACAAATTTATGAACGTGCCATTATATTCGATTCTGTGGAATGTCAAGGTGTTTTCATTGGAGGTGGCGGTTCAATGGGGATTTTTGTCTTGATTCCCAAAACGGCTTCGAAGCGTTTTCGCCAGAAGGGATTTGAGAATAGCATGACCAGAAACGGCAGGAGGCCGGCGTAGTATATCAGGCTGCTAAAGAAAGAGCCGATAAGTACGACGGTAATCTGGGTCTTAACCGGCATATTCTGAGATGGATAGAATATGGGATAGAATATGAACATGATTGCCGAAAAGATGATCAGTAATGAGCTAAACAGGGCGGCTCCGATATATATGATGAATCGAGCTGTGTTGAAGGGTTTTGGGGAGTTTAGTGTTGCAATAATGAAGGCGAATATAATAGCCGGAATCGAAATTGCTGCAAGAGACGCAATTGCAATCATATCTTTGCCAAATCCACCACTAAGCAGGTTTACTCCGAGGAAGCCGAAATAGATCAGGGTTGCGAGCAGGAAGGTGACAAAGCGGTTTCGATTTCCGATGCGTTCAGCAAGTAGCCAGACCATTGAAAAACCAAGGACCATAATCGTAAACATTACATTTAACTGGATAGTGCCTCCGGAGTCCATCGGCAATATGTTCATGACTGCCGAATAGACAGTTGCCAACAATGCGATTGGTGCGAGGATCCATGCGGCTTGTGGGGTTCGATTTTCTTTGAGGGCGACAAATGCCAACGGCAACAGCAGCCACGGGATAATGCCCTGGGCGTGATAGAGGGGATTAAAATGATAGGTGACGGGCTCGCCGTCTGTGGGTCCGAACTCGCCGATATCGGCAGAGACTACGATTTGTAATTCGCCGGATACATTATAGGGTACTCGCCACGAGTACGAACACCATGATCCGCCTCAGCCGAACTCGAATGTGCCGTCGCCTACTTTGACATTGTCTTGATAGATTGAGAAAGTTGGTTTGTTTTGATCACGGATTTTCCAGAGGGCATATATTTTTCCATCGGTGCCGACAAGTTCGTAGTCAAGCTTTAGGACACTGCCTGTTCTTATGATTTTGACGGTGTGATTCAACGGTGCTGCTGCTTTGTATTTCGCCCTCATTTCTGCATCCATGCCGGATTGGCGGTTTGCTCCTTGAGTTTTCTGAGTAAAGATCAGGGCAGAGAAGAGAAGAATCGGAACCGTTAACATTAAAGGCAGCTTTAATTTATGGTCAAAATTGAGCCTCAGAGCGGCCTTGCGTGTTTCACCCATTGGATTCTCCCGCATCTGATAGTCAAGACTGGTTTGAATGGTCTCCATAGGCTCTATACTATCAAATTCAACTCCATTTGTCACCCACTACTTGGGAAATTCGGGATGAAAACTCAGGGCACCGACGCTTAAACCTGCGAGACGCGAACAAATAGTCGGACAAAACCGTCACTCGACGACCAGACGGTCCTCATTGAGAACATCGCCATTGACGCTATAGTGACGAAATGTCAGCGTCGCTTTTCCATCGATCCGCTCGACCGTCCCCGACAAGAAGCCCCCGACGATGTTCAGGTAGCGGTGTTCGGGGCCGCGGTATTCTGCCCTAAAACCTCCGGCGTGGGCGTTGCTGGTGGGGCCGGTGGAATACTCCCGCAGACCAGTCTCATCGTCCACGGTGACATACTGCCAGTGCCGGTCACCGCAAATCACCATCATGTTTTTCTGACGGCTGATGAATCTCCTCAGCATGTCGCCCTCGTACCGAAAGTTCTTGTTCGAGTGGTTGTCCTTTTTGTTCTCGCGGTCAGGGCCGACGAGCGGGGTCGGACTAATCAAGAACCGGAACGTCGCGTCGGATTCCTGGACTGTACGCTTGAACCAGGCGATTTGCTCCCTGCCCCAGATGGTTTTGTTCGGACCATCGGCCATAGTATTCACGCTGCGGAAATCGCGGCCTTCAACGAGCCATATCTGCAGGTCCTTGCCCCACCGGACGGTGCGGTACGTTCTCCGGCCCATCGGGACCTGTTCGAGGAAAATGCCGAGGCCTTCCTTGAAGGTAAAATCCCTCATCCGGTCGTTTTTCATGGTCGGCCAGCAGTCGTTCTGCCAGGTGTCGTGGTCGTCCTTGATAAAGTAACTCGGAACCACGTTGTGAAAAGCGCGCTGAAACGGCAGAGCGTACATGCGGTTCCATTTCAGCCGCGCCAGCTCAACAGAGTGCGCAACCGGCCGGCGCTTGTCGTAGTAGACGATATCGCCCGTGTGGACGAAGAAACTGGGCTTGAGCGCCTGCATCAGGGGGTATATCTTGTGGCCGTTCTTTTCGTCATCGCGGCGATGGAAGCCCTGGCCTGTGATAACCGTGAAGACAACCTTCGCTGGAACATCCGGCACGGGAGCGGTTT
The DNA here is from genome assembly GCA_964348055.1 of uncultured Pirellulales bacterium. Taxonomy (GTDB): domain Bacteria; phylum Planctomycetota; class Phycisphaerae; order Sedimentisphaerales; family Anaerobacaceae; genus JAUXAL01. The sequence goes on along the minus strand of CAYGBH010000098.1, from coordinate 2,566 downwards.
TGAAACGGCCTTTGACCTTGCAAGAGGCAGCCGTTCCACCGGAAGCGCGACCGAGAACTGTCAAGCCGTACTCCGTGTCAGGTTTGAGGTTTTTCAGAACGAATTGATGGGTGAAATCGCGGGCTGGGTCGACGTCGGTCCACGGGGTTTTCCTTTTCGCGCCCTTGCCACTTTCCAGCCAATAAATAACTCGCGTCTGACCGGGAACGCCGGGAACGATATGTTCCATGTCTTTCAGGACGCACCCTTTCGGAATCTGCGGAGCGCGATATTCGTAGTGTCCCTCAGCCCCGTCGCCGCTGGGTTTCTTCGACTCGACCTGTGGCCAAGCAACCCCGTCCCAGCGGATTTGCGGATTCCGTGTGAGGCGGGTCCAGATGATCGCCCGGGTTTGTGTCACTTCGCCGATCTTGACCCCATTGGCCTGGTGCACGGCGGCTTTCGTGCCTTCCGCAGTCGGCGCAGAAACAGACAGGCTGGCCAATACGAGCATGGCGGCAATTCCAATCTTATGGACGAGACATTTCGTCTCTCGATTTTTCGATTTAGCTTTCTTCTTTTTCATCTTGCAAGTCTGCCCTTTTTCTTTGCATTCTTAGTTTTTGCCTTTGCCTGCACCTGTGTTTGCCTCGCCACAGGTGGCGCAGGCACAGGTGATGTATCTCGCCAGCAGGGTCAGGTTCCGATTGAAAGTCCGAGAAGAAATCACTCTTGTCTTAATTCGCTTTTCCCGATTTTCCGGATCTCGCAGGGTGCCGTTCTCAACCCACCGACCCCGCCCGTCCAGAGCTTCGATAACTGCCCGCACCCGCTGCGGAGTGATTTTTGAATCTCGCCTCTCCCCGCGCTGCCTCAAAATCTCTTCGCGGCCTTGTTTGCGAATCCGTTCGTAATACGCCTCTGTACTTTTGAGGTGGTATGTCGGCATCTTAAATCCATAACCGGGCCGCAGGTTGTCATCCTCGTAGGTCATCCTGCCGTCGGGGGTGAAGTAAAGCGGCCTGTTGGTTTCCAGCTCGTAGAACCGGGCAATGTGTCCATCCGGCAGCACCGACCGTTCGGCCCAGGCCAGCGCCCGGGGAATCGGTTCCAGATACCGTTGCTCTCCCGTTTCCAGGTAGAGGCTCATCAATGTCCACATGACTCTAAACGACTCGCCACCGGTAATCGCCGGCGGTTCGAACCATCGCGCCCAGGCCGGCTCCATATCCACATTGTACTGCTGTGCCCAGGCCGGCTGCGGGGCCGGCATCTGTGCCAGGATCAGAAACTGGCCCCCGCGCTTCGCGGCTTCCAGGAACCGCTCGTAAGCGTACGTATGATACGCCTCGATCATCGTCTCAATCACATCTGAAATCGCTCCGTCGTTGAACGTGTACAGCATGTAATACCGTTTTTCGGGATACGTCCTGGACCAGCTTTTCGGATACCGGGCCTGCTTTACCGGAAATTGTTCAGGGTCTGGAAATGTCTCGTACCGCTGCGGCCAGGCACCGTTTGGATACTGCGCCTTGAGCAATGCATCCAGCGCGTACATTGCCGCCTGGTGAATCTCCTCGTCCTCGACGTTCAGTACCTTATCCACCCGCATCAACAAACGCAGGGCGCTCTGGGTTGTGTTGTCATCCAGCGTGGTCCAATTCCGCCGTTTAGCCTGGCTCGTATCTCCCGCCTCTGCATCACGTCGATAGTACCACCGCCTGCTTCTCTTCGGGTCAAAATCTATCACATAGTCCCATCCCCCGGATGCCAGCTGCCCCCACACCAGCGCACGGGCGGCATCCCGAGCCGCCTCCAGATACACCGAATCAGCGGTCGCTTCGTACGCATCCAGAAACGCCATCCCCACTGCCGGCGTCCCAGGAGGTTGCACCCAGATCATCGAAGGCGTGGCCGCTCCTTCCCCTTCCCGCATCGACATATCGCTTTTGTACTTCCAGAGATACCCGCCCCGAGTCGCCACTTCCGTCCTGAAGAACCGGGTTGCTTTTGCCATCGCCTGAATCGCCGCTTCCCGCAGCCCATCTTCTCCACGGGCGGTTCCGTAGAATCCGGCAAGCAAGAGCCAGGCGACAGCTACTCTTTTCACATTTTTCAACATGTTTTTCGTCACCAACTCAAATGATTCTTCGCTTTGTGTTTTTAGATACGCGTTCGGCCCATCCTATCCAAAATACTCATACAGGCTGTATGATAAGACAACATTATATCACTAATACTTGAAATCTCAATTCTTCTGGACAATCACTTCGCATGCACTACTTTTTGACTTCTGCTTCTTATATGTGACCGGCCGGTCTTGCGTTTTTTCCTCTTATGCGGTAGAAAGTCCGGCTGTCGAAAAAGTCCTTACCTTCGACAACCTTTTTTTCCGCATCGCCGATATCCCTTCGTGCGTTCTCAGCCAGAGCCAGAAGCCGCTCTACTACGTCCGGATGGTTGGCAGAGACGTCACGCTGCTCAGATATATCCTTATCCAGGTCAAACAATGCCAGTTCGATTTCCTTCCACACGGACCGGCCGGGCCTGCCGCCTGTCCCGCCCTCGGCAAGGGCGTAATACTTAT
>CAYGBH010000097.1:3370-11733 GCA_964348055.1 uncultured Pirellulales bacterium | reverse complement strand
AGTTAGGTATCCGAATGATGCACTTAACTTACAATAGACGCAACGTGATTGGTGACGGATGTGGAGAGCCATCCAATGGGGGGTTGAGTGATTTTGGGCGCGCGGTGGTCACCGAGATGAATCGACTCGGGGTGATTGTTGACGTAGCGCACTGCGGCTGGCAAACCAGCCTTGAAGCCGCCAAGGTCTCTGAACAGCCCATAGTTGCCAGCCATACTACCTGTGCTGCAGTCCACGAGCATATCCGCAGCAAGCCGGACAACGTCATCCGCGCAATTGTAGATAAAGGAGGATTGATTGGCATTTGTTGTATCCCGGGTTTTCTGGGCGGAAAAGGTGACATTGCCAAAATGATGGAGCATATTGCCTACGCAGTCAAAACCTTCGGCCCAGACCACGTCGCTATTGCCACGGATGTCGGCTATAGATCACGAATGGCAGCCGAGCAGAACAGGAAAATCCCGAAGCGCAGAAAGACCCGCAGCGCGTGGGAACAGTTCTGGCCGGCCGGTTCACGCGTCAACAAGCCGCGAGAAAGTCAGCTCAGCATGGCGTGGACAAATTGGCCGCTCTTTACGGTCGGCCTTGTCCAGCTCGGACTTTCAGACTCAAACATTCAAAAGATTCTCGGCGGCAACGCACTTCGTGTGGCCCGTGCCGTATTATCGTAAAGCCGACAAAATTCTCATAAATCTTAAGTGAAACAATTGAAAGGAGCAAAAAAATGAACAGGAAATGTTGTGTCTTGATGATGTTATTATTTATTGTGCCAGCGACTTCTTACGGCGCTGAAAGAGCAAGCGTTGTCGCACCTGCCGCGAAGGTAGAGAAACTTGCCGGTGGCTTTAGATTCACAGAAGGCCCAGCGGCTGACGCTAAGGGGAATATCTTCTTTTCGGATATCCCGAACAATCGAATCCACAAATGGTCGCTGGATGGTAAGCTGTCAACGTTCCGTGAGAACTCAGGCGGGTCCAACGGTCTTTACTTTGACAGGAAGGGAAATCTCTTAGCGTGTGAAGGAGGTGGCAGACGGTTAGTATCCATCGACCCGCAAGGCAATGTGACGATGCTGGCCCACAAGTATCAAAACAAACGCTTCAACAGTCTCAACGACCTCTGGATCGACCCAAAAGGAGGTATTTATTTCACCGACCCACGCTACGGAAACAGGGACAATATGGAGCAGGACGGCGAACATGTCTATTACCTCTCGCCAGACCATAAAAAGGTTACCCGCGTAATCGATGATATGGTCAGGCCTAATGGAGTGATAGGTACTCCCGACGGCAAGCTGCTCTACGTTGCCGACCACGGCGGGAGAAAGACCTTTGTCTACAAAATCAATAATGACGGGACGTTGTCGAACAAAAAGCTCTTCGCTCCGGAAGGTTCCGATGGAATGACCATAGACAATGAGGGCAACATTTATCTGACCGCGAGAGTAGTAGCCGTTTACAACAAAAACGGCCAAAAAATTGAAACCATCAAGGTCCCCGAGGGGCCGGCCAATCTCTGCTTCGGTGGGCCGGACAAACGAACGCTTTTTATCACAGCCCGAACTTCACTTTATTCAGTCCGGATGCGGGTTAAAGGCGCCGAGCAAGAGCAAACCATCTCAGAGCTTGGATTTGAACAGGATATTATCCAAACAAGCAATGGTGCTCTAAAGATTACTTTCATTGGGCATGGGACATTGATGTTTGACTTCGACGGCAAGACCATTCACATTGATCCCGTGAGCAGAGAGGCCGACTACACCAATATGCCCAAGGCAGATCTTATCTTAATCACCCATGAACATGGCGACCATCTTGACACAAGAGTTATAAAGACTCTTCAGAAAGAGGGAACCAAACTGGTATTGACTAGAGCTTGCGCAGATAGAGTTGCCGGCGGTATTGTAATGCAAAACGGTGATGTAAAGACAATTCAAGGACTGAGAATCGAGGCCGTACCTGCGTACAACATTGTACATATGCGGTCAGGCAGAACACCTTTCCATCCCAAGGGGCAGGGTAACGGCTATGTAATAACTTTGGGTGATAAGAGAGTGTATGTGGCCGGTGATACAGAGAACACACCCGAAATGAAAAGGCTAAAGAATATCGATATCGCATTCTTGCCTATGAATCTGCCCTATACGATGACTCCAGAGATGGTAGCCGATGCGGCAAAAGCACTTAAACCAAAGATTCTGTATCCATATCACTACGGACAAACGGACCCGCAAAGGCTCGTCAATCTCTTGAAGCATTCAAAGGATATTGAGGTTCGTATTCGCAAGATGAGATAATAGAATACAAGGTCGCAGGCAACGGCTGACTACTTTATATTACTGACCATAGCGGCAAAAGCATCCGCCGATTCCCTCAGACTTGTTTGCCAGCGTTCTAAAGCATCTCGACATTACCCCGGTCGGCTGCTATAATACAGTTGGACACAATACCGAAAATTCGCAAAGGAGCTGATGATGACAAGCGATAAAAACCATTTAAATCGACGCAATATTCTAAAAGGTTTTGGCATCGGAGCGGTGGGGCTTGCACTGGGAAGGAACGCTTTTAGCCCTGCACGCAGTCTCGCCGCACCGGGCAGCCCCCTGCTCGCAAAGGACCAACTCTACCAAAAACAAGCGCCGCCGGCAAAGGTCTGCCTGGTCAAGGGCAATGACCGACGCGATATAGTCTATCAGGCCCTTAAGAATATCGAGGACCAGATTTTGTCTTCTATCGGCAACAAGAATATCCTTATTAAGCCGAACTTTGTCGTAACTAATCGCGAGCTTGCCGCTACTCACGTCGACGCGGTCAGAGGAATCCTCGATTTCCTCGAGCCCCACCACAAAAAGCAGATTCTTATCGGGGAATCGACAATCTCAAGGGAAGGTACGTTTGACGGCTATAGGAATTACGGCTACCTGCCGCTGGAGACCGAATATAATGTCAAACTCATCGATCTGAACCTTCAGCCCTGGCAGTATCGGTACGTATTCGGACAAGGTCATCGACCAACGCCGATTCGGATTATCTCACAATTTCTAGACCCTGACTTGTACATCATCTCTGCAGCCAAAATGAAAACACATGACCGCGCTTTAACAACCTTGTCACTGAAAAATATTCTGCTTGGTGCGCCGCTGAACGACTACACCAAGAATGATAAGCGCCTGACCCACGCTGCGTACAATTACTCCCGTGAGGCGCTTCTTCACTACAACATGTTCCACCTGGCACAGGAGATTTATCCCGACTTAGGCGTTATTGACGGCTTTGTAGCTATGGAAGGCAACGGTCCTGTCGGCGGAACACCCGTCGATGCAAGGGTGGCTCTGGCCAGCATGGACCCACTGGCGATGGACGTTTTGGCGACGAAGATAATGGGATTCGACCCAGGCCAGATTATGTATTTGACGGCAATGGCTGAAGCGGGCATGGGCCAGGGCGATTTGGACAAGATAGAAGTGCTCGGAACACCGCTGGCGCAGTGTCAGTATCACTTCAAGCCGCATAGGCGGATGGTCGAGCCTTATGGGCTGTAAATGACGGCCTTCAAGGCTAACAAAAAGCCGCTATCGCCACCACAAACCAGATAACGATGCCGAGGGCAAATTTGCTGGTGATGCCGAGAAATTCGCCGAGCCCGGCACCCACGGCATAGCGAACAGATTGCTCCATCTTTTTTCCGCGGGAGAATTCCAGCGCCCACGCACCTAATCCTGCTCCGAGGCAGGCACCGAGCAGAGTTCCCAAAAACAGGATTGGAATCAGGAAAGTACCGAGGATAGCACCTGTTATAGCGCCTGCAAGTGCCGCAATTGAGCCGGACCAACTCGCTCCTGCCCTTTTCGCTCCATGCATACCGCCGAAGAATTCGAACAACTCGCCCACGACGGCAAGGACTGTTATGGTAATCAATGTGTAGATACTGAACACGCTCTGGTCTCGTTGCCACCACGCAAACAGCCATGTCGATACGACGATGAGCCAATTGCCCGGCAGGCCGAAAATATCCCACACCAGCCAAAAACCATTGAGCAGAATCAGTATAGTCGACCAAAGATAAAGCATAAGATAATTGTAGGTGAAGAGCTAAAGAGAATCAAGCTGGAAGCATATATGATTTGATAAAAAAGCAAGAGAGATTTTCGAGCAACTTACCTGCCTCAACTTACATCTTTCAGCAATTGTAGAGCCTTATCGGCAGTAACGTTGAATTGGATTTTAGTGAAGGTATCGGCGTCTTTTGAGATTGCGGTTGTAATATTATCTAAAAATTGTTCCAGAGTCTTCGTCTGAAAGCAGCCCGGATCGATACCTACTGCACTTGCCATCCTATGTTCTATGGTCGCCATCGCATCTTGCAAAAATTTATTCTGACTTTTGATGTATGTAGTATACTCGTCCGCTTCTTTTAGCGCGTTCTTGATGGTCGCCAGCGCTCCTTGAGCATCCGTAGTTAAATCTACACTTTCAGCATCAAAGCTAAGGTCCTTCGCAAAAAGGGCAATAGTGCGCTCTCTGCCGATTGATCTGGTTATAACTTGGCCGACAGCGGTAAACAACTTGTTGCCGTCGTATTCGGTATTGTTTACCGCCTCGTTGATATCTTTGGCTAATCCTTCAAGCGCCTTTTGCATGGAGGCTTTTTCTTTGTCGGTGTAATAGCTCTTCGTAGCCTTTTCAGCCAGTTTTTCCATCGAAGCCAGCGTGCTGCGGATGCTTGTAGCGGCATCATCAAACATCTGGACCATTGAAACTGCACTATTAGCCTCCTGGGCACTGAGCCGAACGTTGGCGGTATTGCCGAGAAGAAATTCCCGGATTACCGCTATTTCCTTATCAGTACCTGCCTTCTTGTGCGAACCGGTAGCCCAGTCGTAATCTTCTCTAAACAGCCAGTTACGAAAAGCGGTCTTGAATACACCATCTACTCCTGACATCTTCACCCCCATTTTTGATGACAGATGCGCAAACTCCCCACTCTTTATAATATATTAAAAATCCGCTATACGACCAAACTTGATTTGAAAATAACTGCTATTATTCTCGGACGGTTTTTCACCCACACTCTGACTTGACACAGAGCCCTAAGCGTAAGCGCAAGGTCTTGCCTTGCCCCACCGATTAGGTATCGCCCTGAATTGCGCTTTCACACCGCCTCGGCAAGAGCACGATTGATACGCAGTATGGCCTCATCGATTTCCGCGGTGCTTTTGAAGCCTATCACAACCGCATCGACCAAACCAGGCTGCATGGCGAAGCGTATCGACTTCTCGCGGTCCTCGGGCTGTGTGAAATCGCCGTTTCCGATGATTTTCATGCCGATGACGCCGTGGCGGTTTCGGCGCATGAGCTTGATTTGTTCCAATACCGGCGGCAAATGAGATGCATCACTCTTGGCACGCCGGCCCGTATCTGGGGTATCAATGTGCGCACCCTGTGGATTGACGCGCACAAGATTGACGTCAACCCAATCCAATTGAGCAGCTTCCCTCAAGGCAGGCAGCGAATGGCATGAGACACCGTGAGCGCGTATTATCTTCCTGGCCTTGGCCTCCTCGAAGGCATCCAGCAGCCGTTTGCGTTCGTCGTACCAGTCGGGCCTGCGGGCAGCGTGAACCAGCAGGCTGTCAATGTAATCAACGCCCAGCTCCTTACGATAACGATCCAGGACTTCCAGAGGTTTCTCAGGAACTCCGGGCATCTTGGACTGGATGAACAGCTTTTCTCGGGGAAGGCCCCTAATTGCCTCGCGGATCATTATGTGCGTTCTGTAGTTTTCAGCTGTGTCTATATACGTAATCCCCTGATCGTACGCATACCGTATCAGCCGGGCGAGTTCCTCGGGTCCCAGGGCTCGCTGAATGCTGCCGCCCCTGGTGCCGGTACCGAAACCAAGCCGGCTCAGCCTCAATCCCGTCTTGCCGAGCGGGACCTGGTCCACAGCGGTTGGCTTGTGTTTTTTGGCTAAAGGCCCCGTGCTGCAAGATGACAACAAGGCGGTGCCGGCCAAAGCAGCCGTGCTCTTGATAAATTGACGCCGAGTGATTCTATTTTTACTCATAATGAGACCCCTTCATGTGATTTTCAGCAACCGTCGCTCTGCCATGACCCTGCATGCACGTACTCTAGTATAATGCCATATCTTACCAACATCACCCCGGTGGTGCAAGCCCCACCAATCGCCATGCGGCCTTTATTATAAACTATCACGTGATTTTCAGAACAAAGGTTTCGGGTGAATTACAGGCTTCCGCTATATTCCATTGTTTTTTTACTAACTTGACCAGGAACCTCTTGTCATGGCTTACCAAGACGAGACTGCATGGGCATTCTGAGAGAGCCTTCTCCAGACACTCAATAGATGGTAAATCCATGTGGTTTGTAGGTTCATCCATGATAATTATGTGTGGCGCATAGGTCATGCCTATTGCCAATAAAAGTTTACGAGTCTCTCCGGGACTGGGTTCAACACTGTCCAAAAGCCTTTCCGGCCGTGACCCCAAACGACTCACAATGGTCATTAAATGGCCAAGTTTATCATTAGGCAATGCAACTGCTTCAGCCAGGATTCTCTTTGACCGCTTCAAATCAATTTCCTGCGGAACATAAGTTACATGTTCCTTAGGTAGATTTAATGACTTAATAATACATCGTATCAAAGTACTTTTCCCCGAACCGTTCGACCCTGTTATTGCAATTCGGTCTTTTGGCCCTATGAGAAGCTCCGGGTGATGCAGACATTTATGCCCTCCAAGTGACAGCGAGCCGGCCGGGAGTCTTAAAAGAAGGTTCCTCTTAGACACTGAACCCGGCAGCCAAATGCCTAATGTATACTGCTTTTTGAAGGCTGTATTCTCCAAACGCTCATGAGCGAACCTAAGACGCCCCGCCAATTGCCTGCTGAGCTTTCCACCAACACCATCCTTGCCCCTAACACGCGCCCTATCTTTCTTCTCGCGTCCATCACTGTCTTTTTTTGCCAAGGTCCTTTTAGAACGTCTCTTGTCTGATTGACTTGCTAATTCTTTGCGTTTGGTAACTTCCCTTTGCAACCTCTTATAAGCACGTTTTCTTATTGCATATTGCTTTTGGATGGTCTGCTGTTCCATTTTGGCGACCTCTGTTGCTTTTGTGATACCGCCGGGCCGAAGGATAACATTAGGCGGTTCGGTGAAAAGGCACTGCCTGCACAGCGAATCAAGCAGCTCACGGTCGTGACTGACAAGTAGTCCTATTCCACTAAAAGACTTAAGAGCATTCGCAACAACCTCCTGAGCCTCAGAATCTATATGGTTCGTGGGTTCATCAATTGCAAATATAGCCGGCCCGAGCCAAAGTGCCACAGCAATTTGCGCCCTCTTACGTTCTCCATGGGACAAGGTTAACCAACGGCGAACCCAATCGTTATCTACACCAAGGCTGCCTTTTAAGATGTGTGCAGATTTGGCATCATCTACAATCAGGTCATTGAGCCTGTCTGGAACATAATCGGTCCGTTGTGAACAATACACAGAATCCGAAGTCCTCTCAATATGCCCTTCATTTGGTTTCAACAGCCCTGTTGCCAGTTTCAATAAGGTCGTTTTTCCTGTCCCGTTTGCGCCGACAATTCCTGTCCACCCCGGCCCGGCTTGAAAAGAGATATTGCGAAAAAGGGCCTCCGAAGCAGAATCGTAAACAAATGTTACATCGTTAAATATAAGAAACTTGCTCTTCATATTTTCTACACTTTAATAAAAAAAGCCGCGGTTTCCCGTGGCTTTATAAACAATATATACACATTAAGCCACGGCGCAAAAGAAAACGAAATAGACCTCTTGCAGTTAGTACAAATAGGAGCAGCTATCCCCTTCACAAAAAAGGAGCAGTTACCGATACAAGAAATCTGGATTCCGTTTTGTTAATTTACACGCCACGACTCCTGTCTTTATTTTAATTTCTTAAATTATAAAATATCGCATGGTACCAATCAAGAAAAATTTGTATCCTCGTGAAAAACGTTAGCTGTAGGGTTGCGGATTGCTTGGCTCGGCGAAGCTTCGGTGGAGTCGGCCCCACCGATTTTGTATCGTAACACATCCTGCGCAGAGGAAAAGGCCGAGCGCTTTCCCACCCGGCCCTTCTATGCATCTCTTTGAAAGCATGAATTTCAATCATTTCTGCAGCGGGCTAAAAGCAAAAATCCGATTTTCTGTAAAATTTTAATCCCCTTCTAAATAGCCACTTACAAAGATCCAAACACCAAAACATCGCCCAATTTTCAATCAAATCCGCAGGTCGAGCCAAATATGGGGGGATGATTCGTGAATCGTGAATGGTGAATCGTGAATGGTGAATCGTGAATGGTGAATCGTGAAT
>CAYGBH010000097.1:2528-3270 GCA_964348055.1 uncultured Pirellulales bacterium | reverse complement strand
TGGTGAATCGTGAATGGTGAATCGTGAATGGTGAATCGTGAATGGTGAATCGTGACTTGGACATGCCTGATTAGCCACTTAATTTCTAACTGAATCTCCGGAGGAGGGGATTATTCGAATCGTTTCCAACATCTCGATTTGGATTGAACGCATACTTGTTCCTGGATTGCTGTTATATCGGCGGCTCCGCTATGGTTACGCCTTCCACAGAATCCGCCTGACACAGGGCAAATTAACCATCATCGACCCCGAAGATTACACCCGCCTCGCAAAGTACAAATGGTGTGCTGCTAAAGATTCAAGTACCTATTATGCCGTTAGAAGCAGACGAGGCAAACAGGTCAGAATGCACCGCGAAATAATGAAGGTCCCCAAACATCTGGTCTGTGACCACATCAACCACAACGGCCTGGACAATAGAAGAGAAAATCTGAGAATCTGTACAAGACAACAAAACACCTACAATCAAAAGCCGATGAAGACAGGGACCTCAAAATACAAAGGCGTGGATTGGAACAAACGTCAGAAAAAGTGGCGAGCACGTATATACTACAAAAGCCGGTGTTATTATCTTGGCTATTTTAACCGCGAGATCGACGCCGCAAAAGCTTACGACGCAAAAGCAAGAGAGTTGTTCAAAGAATTTGCATGTTTAAACGTCCCTGACGTGCAATGAGTTTGCCCTGAGCGAGCATAGCGAGTCGAAGGGCCCGCCTAAACTTCCCCCTCAGGGTAAACCTTA
>CAYGBH010000097.1:0-2428 GCA_964348055.1 uncultured Pirellulales bacterium | reverse complement strand
ACCCTCAGGGTAAACCTTAACCCTCAGGGTAAACCTTAACCCTCAGGGTAAACCTTAACCCTCAGGGTAAACCTGAGGGCTAATCGTTTGTATTGTGGTGATCTTGAACATATTTAATCCTGCTTTGCAATTGGTCTCGGTCAAAACAGAAACGCTTATCAAAACCCTTCGTCCAAACTCTTCCAACAAAACCTCCGCCTCGAAGGGCGATGCGGGCGGCGTTCTTATAATAGCTGACAACCTTCTCGATAGACTCATTTGCGTGCTCAGCTACTATGTGGACGTGACTGGAACATACTGCAATTGCATATATCTGCTGACCAATTTCCTTCGCTTTCTTAAGAATGGCGCGGCGAACAATAGAACAATGCTCAGTAGTTAATCTTGTGGCTGGATTCTTCAGCCTTTTTAGATTTGATTGTAATAGAGCATCATTTTTCCTGAGAATTTTCCCATCCTTGACATACCCACGCTTGTCGCCCTGCAGCCAGGTTCCGTATGTCGTCCAGGTAATCATATATCCAATGATTTTGCCCACGCCTTGATGATAAGGTTTATTGAAGATTGGTCAACTTTCAATCTGCTTAGCCCCCAACTTTATGTTGGGGGTCTGTGGGACAAAAGGGAAATCCCGACAGCTTTACCTGCCGGCCTTTATAATTCCTGGCGATGACCTACTCTCGCCCGAAAATGACACTTTGATCTATTTGGCATAACACCGAATAAACCATATAAGGTCATCATAGTACTCCTCGGACTGTCCGCTATAGTGCGGGAAGTCAAAAGGATATAAAGTTTTGCCTTTAAGAAGAAGATATGTCGGTAGCAAATTGTTGTTCACTCGTCTCCGTAAGTGGTCATTTGGGTCCCAGGCGGCTGGGGCAGTTATTTGATTTTTGTTGAGGTATTCTCGCAACGCTTTTTCGCTCTCATCAACCGAAACAAGCAGCAACTGGAGCGGCATATCAGATAGCTCTACGCTCAATAACTTCTCGATTCTAATACGGCCTCTCGTACACGGCCCGCACCAGGTCGCCATCACCTGAATAAGATACGTTTTTTCCGCTCCTGCCCTTACTACGGGCGGCTCACCTTGGCTCATAGGATAATCAAAATGGGTAATCTCCCATGGCAAAGCGGGAGGAGTCCTTAGGCCTATCCACTGTCCAGTTTTAGGGTCCTTAGAAGCACGACTAACGCTCTTAAAACTCCGGACTACTTTACTGGTGTCATTATCAAAAACTGTTACAAATTTCATGTATACCTTGTTGGGACCCACCGGCTGCGAGTAGACCCAATGCCATCCTGCGGTTGTCCACCGTATCCTTTTAAGCGGGATACCAATAAGATCACGAACTTGCTCGCAACTCATACCAGCTTTAATCTCTTGAAACTTAGCCTCAGAAAAATACGACGTTGTCCAGTAGTTACCTACCAAAAATCCATGTGATCTAAATAAAGCAAGGACACGTACTCCGATAATAGCGCAAATAATGACCAAACTTAATAGAGCCATCTTTTTCTTCATGGTAATAGCCCTTGATCCCACAAGATTAAGACTATTCAAGATTCCCAACATATCATCGCGCCGGACAATATTGGTCAGCTTACCCAAGTCCCCTTTATACGTCAACCTTCTTCAATGGAAAAGGCCGAGCATAAATAGTTTTTAGTTAATTGTTTTTAGTTTTGAGTTAAGCAAATAAATCTGTGTTTATCCGTGTCAATCCGTGGTTAATTTAGCGCATAAAAAAATCCTGGCGATGACCTACTCTCGCCCAAAAGGACTACCATCGGCCTGAGCGGGCTTAGCTTCTGTGTTCGGAATGGGAACAGGCGTTTCCCCGCCAGTATAGTCACCAGGAAGATCGTTAGATCTGGGCCTTAGGCCCAGCTCTATTCCAGATTCAAAATTCCAAATTTCAAATTTAAATCTGTAATCTGTAATTTGAAATCTGAAATTTCCAAAGAATATGCAGATGCGAATATGAGCACGGTTCGTCGCTCGGGTCTCGTGACCCGTCGCTCGTAAATCAAAATACGAGTCACGAGCGACAAACGACGAGCGACGGCTTCTCGTTCAATCAAGGATTGATATGGTCAAGTGATTGAGCGTTAGTACCGGTTAGCTGAAGCGATTTCTCGCCTTACACACCCGGCCTATCAACCTGATAGTCTATCAGGGCTCTTCTGCCGCACCGAAGTGCGACATGGAATCCTCATCTTGGAGCAGGCTTCCCACTTAGATGCTTTCAGCGGTTATCCTTTCCCGACTTAGCTACCCGGCGGTGCCCCTAGCGGGACAACCGGTACACCAGCGGTCAGTGCTTCCCAATCCTCTCGTACTAAGGAAACATCTCCTCAAGATTCCTGCGCCCACGGCAGATAGGGACCGACCTGGCTCACGCCGGTCTGAACCCAGCTCGCG
>CAYGBH010000096.1:0-11790 GCA_964348055.1 uncultured Pirellulales bacterium | reverse complement strand
ATCGGCCTCTGCTACGAAAAATTAGGTCTGAAAGTAGCACGAAACGCTTACCAGAAAGTGATTGACAGCTATCCTGAGCAACAGGGGGAAGTTACAATAGCTAAAGAGAGAATTGCCGAGCTTTCCAAAGCGTTGGAAAAAGTTGCTCATAAACCCACCTTCAGGAAGATCAAGATCGCCAGCAAACCGCAGAATGGCGTTCTATCACCCGACGGGAACAAGCTGGCCTTCATGTCCAATGACGCGGTGTGGGTGGTTCCACTCCACGGCAAAGTAGATCCTGACATCGCGGGCGAGCCCGTCCGGCTCGCCGAGGTGCCGGGGAGCTGGGATTGGGGAAGTCTCATAGCTTGGTCGGCGGACGGGTGGTGGATAGCTATCAATGGAAAGGTCGGTGACGAGGGCGTCGTCTATGTCGTTCCGGTGGCCGGTGGCGAGCCTCGCGTGGTTCAGATGCCCAAGCGCGGTGGTCACACGTGGAGCTATCGCCTTAGCCTTTCACCCGATGGTCAAATGTTGGCTTTCTCGGCTATCAAGCCTGGCAAGGACAGTAACACTGTATCCGCTACCGTCGGCCGCTACATCTATACGATCCCGACCACAGGAGGCGAGGCCAAACAGATATCGTCCGGCTGGGCCCGGCTACCGTCTTTCTCCCCTGACGGTCAGGTAATCGCGTATGTAGGCTATCGTGAACGGGATGATTGGCGGGAGAATAAAGGGCGCGCGCGTTATGACGGAGACTTGTGGGTCGTTTCTTTGAGCAGCGGCACACCGGTCAAGCTTGCCACCGTGGATGGTCGCTTGAGGGGGCCAGTGTGGTCGCCTAATGGCAAGTACATCGCCGCCCACCATGAGCCGGGAGGTGACAACGACAGCAAGGAGATATGGGTATTCCCACTGTCGCCTGACGCATCCAGTGCGGGAGAATCTGAGAAGATCGAACTTCCACGTAGTAGCTGGAATATGCTGGCGGGCTGGACGCCGGAGAACGAACTTGGCGTTTTCATGGAATCCGAGCGTCACATAGCGATTTACACCGTGCCGGCTCAGGGAGGGAAAGCAGCGCAGGTGGCGCCCGAGGTACCATGGGCCCATTATCCAAGCTGGTCTCCAGATGGAAGACGCATATACTTCAGAGGATCCGTTCATGACGAGAAGAATGTTTCGAATGTTCCGGTAGCTTACGTTCCGTCTGCGGGTGGGGATCCCGTCCAGGTGTCTGTGCAGTCGAAACGTGGTCTTGTCTCCAGAGTGCCAGGCGGTGGAAGCAATGTCTCGCCGGACGGCAAGAAGATCGTCTTCAGCGCTTATCAGGAGCCGTACGATCCCAAGGAAGGCGTCGACGTGTGGACGATTCCGTTAGATGGCGGTTCCCCGACCCGGTTGACAAGCGACGCATCGTTTGAGGGCTATCCGTGCTGGTCCCCTGATGGAGAGTGGATCGCGTTCGTTGATCACCACGAGACGTCTGAAAAAGAGGATTTCCTTGCTATCTATGTAGTGTCTGCAGAAGGGGGCGAAATCAGGCAGGTCTCCTCCAAGGTTGATAGCGTGGGTGGCGGAGCCATCGCCTTCTCGCCGGACGGTGAGCGGATCGCCTTCTTCTCGGGCGGCTCGATCAAGACGATACCCGTCGAGGGTGGAGAACCGGAGGTGCTTGTCGGTGAGGTCAAGTCGGGCAGGCGCAGCCAGCTGGTCTATTCCCCGGACGGCTCGAAGATAGCCCACAACGCGGGGGGCAAGATCTGGATAACGTTGCTTGGCGGAGGAGAGCCTGAGGAGTTCCGCACGGGATTGCCGGAAACCGCCAAACTCAGTGAGTTCGGCTGGTCGCCGGACGGAGAGAAGATCGCGTTCACCGCCTCGATCGGTGGCGAAAATGAATTCTGGCTGATAGACAACTTCCTGCCGGAATCCACAGCCGGCAAATGAGTTCAGCAACAACCGGGGGCGGAACAACTCGGCCGTTCCGCCCCCTTCGCTCTACCGGTGTTCGCCTGATTCTCGGTCAGCCACTCAAGAAATCGCCCTGATGGGGCGAAGAACGCCGAAGTTAGTAGGGTTTGAACAGTAAATTGCCAGAAAGTAAGAAAATTTTTGAAAAAATTGAAGAATTTTGAAAAAAAGTGCTTGCAAATGTTGTTACGGCGTCTATAATTGAGAATGTATTAATAGCTCTTTTCTTCTCATACATCTTGGCTTTGGTGAGGCAGTAGATACTTTATAAGTTTGCAGTATATCCTCTAAATGAAAACCTGTCTCACAAAGGCTGGAATCATTAGTGATTCCAGCCTTTTCTTTTGCGCCTCTGGCGCCCAACTTATCGACAGTTAATCGAGCTGACCGCCTGACTGCTCTTTGTGCAGGCGTATTCCATTAGCTGCCTGAGATTCCCTGAATACTGCCTTGAACCGGGTAAAGACCTACTGTAACACCAAAGCTACAAAGCTCTTGCAATTTTAAATTTGCCTTGATAGCCATTTTGTCATCTGGTAAAATGGACAAGCCTGTGAGAGGGCAAGCTATTTGTATCTCTTCACATGTGAACTACTCTGATTTGCCAAACTTATAAAGCGTAATTGCGTGAAATAAGATGGTAAAAAAAGGTGGCATTATGTACAAGGCAAGAGGGTTTACCTTGATAGAGCTTCTGGTGGTAATCGCTATCATTGCGTTATTGATGGCGATATTGATGCCGGCACTGCAGCGGGTCAAGAAACAAGCGAATACAGCCGCTTGTCAATCGAAGCTGCACCAATGGGGCCTTGCCTTTTCGATGTACGCCAGTCAGAACGAGAGCCGCATGTTCGCAGCTTTTCACGGCAGCGGTACCGAGGACAGTGACGTCTGGGGCAACGCCCTTCGGCCGTACTACAAGGAGCCTGACCTGCGCCTCTGCCCCGCGGCCACAAAACCTCAGGGTGAAGGCGGCTCGGTCACATTTGGAGCCTATCGCAGGACTCGTTTGCAATATCATAATGACCACGGCCTCGGAAGCTATGGGCTAAGTACCTGGGCCGGTAATGCTCCGCTTGGCATGGAGGCACATTACCAATATGAGACTCAATATCAGTGGAGGAGGTTCGATGTCAGGGATGCAGGTTACGTACCGCTGTTGGTGGACGCCCAGTGGGTTGATGGCTGGGCAATGGCCGTCGATGAACCGCCGGAATATAGTGGTGAGCCGTGGCAAGCCCGCGGCGGTCACACCGGCGGTCTGCGGCGTTTCTGTGTCAACCGACACAACGCCTTCATAAACGGCCTTTTTTTGGATTTCTCTGTCAGGAAGATTGGACTTAAGGAGTTGTGGGAGCTTAAGTGGCATCGAAATTGGACTGAAGAGAGAGCCAACGCCGGCACGCCCGTATGGCCGGATTGGATGAGGAATTTTAAAGACTACGACTGAAAATGATTATTAAACAACAGCGGACAAAAAAGTCCTGATTTTGTCATACTTATAGAATAAAATTGCGTGAAATAAGATGGTAACAAAAAGGTGGCATTATGTACGGCCGAAAAGGATTTACCTTAATAGAGCTTTTGGTGGTAATCGCCATAATTGCCCTGTTAATGAGCATATTGATGCCGGCACTACAGCGTGTAAAGAAACAGTCGAGGACTGTTGCTTGTCTGACCAAACTAAAACAGTGGGCCCTTTACTTCTCGATGTATGCCGAGGACTACGGCGGTTATTTTATGGAAGGGTTCAACGGTCGTGGGGGGGCTGACAATGATAATAGGTGGGTAAGAGCGATGGGTGCATATTACAAGTGGGACAGCGACTTTACCTGCTGCCCGGAGGCCACAAAACCCTGGATTACCGAGAATGGTGCTACTACGGGTCTGCAGGGAACGTTCCGTGGCTCGACCTCAGCCTGGGGCTACTATGGGCCTGGCACCGGCCATGAGCGTACCGGATGGCTTAAACCTGTGAAGGGCAGCTACGGGATGAATGGCTGGGTTAATAATCCAATGCCGGGCCATAGTCACGGTGGTAAACCTGAAGCATACCACTGGCGGACAGTAAATGTCAAAGGCACAGCTCTGATACCGCTGTTCCTGGGTGCCCAGCGTTATAATGTCTGGCCAGAGGAGACCGATCTGCCTCCCGAGTTTGACGGTCAGCCGTGGGGAGATTTTCACATACGGCGCTTCTCCCTTAACCGGCACAATGGATTTGTGAACGGCATTTTTTTGGATTTCACCGCCAGGAAGATAGGACTTAAGGAGTTGTGGGTACTGAAGTGGCACAGAAACTACAACACGGGCGGTCCCTGGACCTTAGCCGGTGGCGTCCAACCGAGTGATTGGCCGCAATGGTTGAGACCTTTTAAAGATTACTAAGAAAAGTAATAGTTGAACAAAAAAAATTACAGTTTTAGAAATCATAGAACTAAATTGCGAAAAGGCGAGCGGCGAGAAGACACCGAAGGAGTATTGCAATGGATAAACGAAGAGGATTTACCTTAATAGAACTTTTGGTGGTAATTGCAATTATTGCATTACTGATGGCGATCCTGATGCCCGCACTGCAGCGGGTAAAGAAACAGGCACAGGCAGTTAAGTGTCTGGCAAACCTTAAACAGTGGGGTGTTGTCTTTGCGATGTATACCGGCGACAACAACGGTTCTTTCCCCCCTGGTGATATTGATAACGCCGCCATTAAGGACCCGAGGGGGCTGTGGATGTATGCGCTACGGCCGTACTACAGTGACGGACAGCTACGCCTCTGCCCAACGGCTACGAAACCTGCGACGAAGGGGGCCCAGCAGCCGTTTGCAGCCTGGGGGCCCATATCCGCCTATGAGCCCGGCTACTGGCCTACTGAGCCCGACACTCCAGCGGCTAATTACCTCAGCTATGGACTGAATGACTGGGTTCGCAATACTCCACAGGAGGTTTCTCGCGGACTGGGTGGTATAGATAGGCTTCCCTTGCTCTGGAGGACCGCCAATGTTAAAGGTGCAAGTAATATACCGCTGCTTTTGGATAGCTCCTTTTTCGGATCCGATCCATACCACACCGATCAACCTCCGGAATTTGATGGTAATGTGGTGGTGGAATACAATCAAAATGAAATGAAGCGTTTCTGCCTCAACCGACACCAGAATGGGACGATAAACGGCGTTTTTGTGGATTGGTCTGTCAGAGAGATTGGTCTTAAGGAGTTGTGGAAGCTCAAGTGGCATCGAGGGTTCGACATAAACGGTCCCTGGACCCAGGCCGGCGGTATCCTGCCCAGCGATTGGCCCGAGTGGATGGGAAGGTTCAAAGACTACTGAAAATAATTGTTGTGCAATAACGAACAAAAAAAGTCACGATTTTGCCGAACTCATAGAACAAAATTGCGAAAAGGAAAGCAGCGGGAAGATACCGAAGGAGTATTGCGATGGATAAACGAAGAGGCTTTACCTTAATAGAACTTTTGGTGGTAATCGCCATTATTGCGTTACTGATGTCGATTTTGATGCCCGCACTACAGCGGGTAAAGAAACAGGCACGAGGGGTCGCCTGCCAGATGAACCTAAAACAGTGGGGGCTTATCTGGGCAATGTATTGTGGCGATAACGACGGCTACTGGCTTAGCGGTGAAGGCCGTGGCAGCGGCAGATGGTGGTTCCAGCCGATGAGTGAGCTCTACACTGTTGAGGCAAAGATACGGGTCTGTCCCCAGGCTACTAAACCTTCCGGTCGCGGGAAAATAGGTGCGTGGGAAGATCATGCTTGGATAGTCACAGACCCAGGCATTGAATATATAGGCAGCTACGGCCCGAATGGGTGGATGTGCAACCATCGGCCGGGAGCGTCGACAGTATGGGGGCGCCCGACTAAGGATAGTCAAGGCAGGCTAATGCATTGGAAGACCCCCAATGTTCAGGGTGCCGAAAATATACCGTTATTTACCGGTAGTTGGTGGGTTGATGCCTGGCCAAGGGAAAATGACCAGCCTCCTGAGCTTACAGCCAGCTACGCGGCGATCCCGGATAGGCCTAATATAAATGAAATGGAGCGCAATTGCGTCAACCGGCACGGTGGATTCTTAAACGGCCTCTTTTGCGATTGGTCCGCCAGAAAAATTGGACTTAAGGAGCTCTGGACGTTAAAGTGGCATAGAACTTACAACATAAACGGCCCCTGGACCAAAGCCGGTAATGCCCAGCCAAGCGACTGGCCGATGTGGATGAGAAGCTTTAAGGATTACTAATAACGCTTACAAAGCGGCGAGGGGATACAGAACAAGTATCATTTATGAACAAACTAAAAGGCTTTACCTTAATAGAACTTTTAGTGGTTATTGCTATCATTGCACTATTGATGGCGATATTAATGCCGGCACTGCAGCGGGTGAAGAAGCAGGCACAGGCAGTTAAATGTCGGGCACATCTTAAACAATGGGGGGTAGTCTTTGCGATGTATACCGGCGATAACGGCAACACATTCATGCACTGGAATGCCGGCGTGTGGGTGGAGCCGCTCAGGCCGTATTATAAAGACGGCGGTGAGGCGATGCGCGTCTGTCCGACAGCTACGAGGAGTCTTGAAGAAGGGGCTCTCCATACCTTCGCCGCGTGGGATAGGGTAAATACGTACACCAAGGATGAGAGAGTTTATCGCGGCAGCTTTGGTATCAACAACTGGGTTTATAACCGACCGCCAGGCGCAGACAGCTCAACTCTTATGTGGGGCAATCCCTCTGCCAATAACTGGATGGTTACCGAAATTAAAGGCGCCAACAATGTACCGCTGTTTCAAGATTGCTGGCGCTGGGGTGGTGCTCCATATGACACACGGGATAGCGCTTCTCCAAGCGGCTGGAATGAGCCTCCCCCGTATGAGGACATTTTCACGAATGGTTTTGGGCGTTTCTGTCTGAACCGGCACAATGGGACAATTAATGGCTGTTTTGTGGATTTCACTGTCAGAGCAATAGGCCTAAAGGAAATGTGGAGGCTTAAGTGGCATAGATTTTTCGATATTAATGCTGAGTCGCCGGTTTGGCCGGATTGGATGAGCAACTTTAAGGATTACTAAGGAATAACGCTTGCATAAAAAACCACAAAAGATTATAATAAGCTTATAAAATAAAATTACAGAAGGAATATCATTATGAACAAACAAAAGGCTTTTACCCTGATAGAACTTCTGGTGGTAATTGCCATTATCGCGGTACTGATGGCAATATTGATGCCCGCACTAAATAGGGCCAGAGAGCAGGGCAAACGCGCAGCCTGCCTGAGCAATCTAAAGCAGCTGACACTTTCATGGATTATGTATGCAGATGAAAACGACGACAAAATTGTTAGCGGCGACGGAGGTGTTTGGCACTCATATAATGGGGTCGTTGAGACGCCCTGGGTCGGTAGGTGTTGGCACAGTAATTACAGGGGCGGCGACCAGCTACCGGTGGAAGAGCAAAAACTTGAAATCAGAAAAGGAGCTCTATGGCCGTATTGTAAGAACCTGCAGCTCTACCGCTGCCCGACCGGTACGCGAGGAGAGTTGGTAACCTATGCTGCAATGGATTCTATGAATGGTCATCCTCTGCCGAATGACCCCAAGAGCAGAGGCCCAAGCGCCGTCATAAAGAGACTGCTCATTAAGAAACGTCTGACGATTCGCAGCCCTGATCAGAGGATTGTTTTTATTGATGAAGGCTGGGTAACCCCGGACAGTTACGCTGTTTATCAGAATAGACAGGAATGGTGGGACGACCCTATGGTGCGGCACGGTAACGGCACGAGCGTTTCTCTTGCAGATGGTCACAGCGAATACTGGAAGTGGAAAGGCCCCGAGACGATAAAAGGCGGCAAGCTGCGCGACCGCACTCATCCTTCCCAGCATGTTGTGCCTCAAAGCGAGCCGGGCCACCAGGATTTGTACAGAGTCAGGAAGTCCTGTTGGTGGGAGATAGAGGGTTAGATAATTTCAAATTCGATTTTCAAATATTCAAAACAGTTTTAATCTTTTGAATTTTGGTCATTCGGATTTGTTTCGTATTTCGTGCTTCGAATTTTGGATTTTTTCATACACTCGCAATGTCTTTTCTAACCACTATACGTATCTTCTACCTACAAAGATGACATACACCCAGCTTTATGCCTCCGGCTCTGCTATCTGACGCAAAGCTGTGTCCCTATCGGCTCAAGTTGGAAGGAGATTGTTAACTGTGCGGCTTTCCGTTTATTATCGCAGCCAAAAGGATATGTCTTAACCTGTCAACGCTGAGGTTGTTGAGGTACTCTTCGGTAAAATCCAGCTTAAATCGGCCTTTGAAATTTTTGATTCGTCTCTTGAGCTCGTTCCTGCCTAAAGCGGCGATTGATGTTGCTGTTTGTTCGAAGTACTCTCTTGAACTCATCGTCTTGACCTTTGAATGAACAATTCTTAATAAGTTGGATTTGCATTCAGTATCGTCTCTCGCATCAAGTCACTTCTGCGACAAATCTTGTATCGCATTCCAAACCCTCAAATTAGCTTATTATTGGCCTAAAATTTTTTTGTCATTTTGCCAACCGTCTGATAACGTTGGGTTATGAAGACGGGAAAGCTAAATTATCACCTCCCACCCGAGTTGATTGCCCAGCAGCCTCTCGGTATTCGGAGCGACTCGCGGCTGCTGGTTCTTAATCGCTCCCAAGGCGATATTCTGGACAGCCGGTTCAGTAAACTCGGCGATTTTCTTTCGCCCGGAGATTGCCTTGTGCTCAACGATACGAAGGTTTTACCTGCTCGCTTCTTTGCCCGGCGCAAAACCGCCGGACCGAAGACCCGGACTGGCTCAGAGCTGCCTGCGACGGCCAAACTCGAAGGATTGTTTCTGACCGAAACCGCAACAGCCATCTGGGATGTAATGATAAAAGGTACACGCAAACTAAAACCCAGCGACATGTTATATCTAAAGGACAGGCAAAAAGAGGATTTTTGCAAAGCAATTTTGCTCGAAAAGAAGGGTGACGGCAGATGCCGGCTGAAGCTAAAAATGGATGCAGATGCTGAGACTATCCTCGATATAATTGGCTTTCCACCACTGCCGCCATATATCAAACGTGACGACGACCCGGCTGTAGCCCAGGTGGATAAACTGCGGTATCAAACGGTTTATGCCCGCGAGCCCGGCGCCGTCGCGGCGCCAACCGCTGGGCTGCACTTTACAAACAGGCTAATCGAGCAGTTAAAACAGGCCGGAATCTGCTTTGCATATATAACGCTGCACGTAGGAACAGGGACATTTAGACCGATAACCGCAGAGAATCTCGAAGACCACAAAATCCATCAGGAGCGGTTCAGCATCGATGAGAAAAACGCCGGGATAATAAACGCAGCAAAAAGCAAGGGCGGGCGAATAATCGCCGTCGGCACAACCTCAACGCGGACCCTTGAGACGATAGCTGCCGACTCACAAATCAAAGCCGCGAGCGGCACAACGGAGCTGTTCATAAAGCCCGGCTATAAATTCAAAATTGTCGACGCGATGCTGACAAATTTTCATCTGCCGAAATCGACGCTGCTTGCGTTGGTGGCGGCTTTTGCGGGACTGGAAAATATCCTCGCCGCTTACCGCCATGCCATCCGGCAGCGATACCGTTTCTATTCCTACGGTGATGCCATGCTGATTATCTGAAAAGCCAGGAACATAAAGCTAATTCGCTTCTGACCCCTGTAGTTAATTATTTATACATCTCATCGAAATAGCGATGAGCGCTGACAACCGCGCCACGCATCATATCCTCAGCCTTTGCAGTTTCTCGCCTGGCGAGCAGGTTCATCAGCCCGGCCGTATCCAGTTCTCGCGCAGCCTTCTCGCACGCCTCCCAACTCAGCACACTTCTGATCACTCTGTCAATTCCCTGCTCGGCATTGTCGTAAGCGCGGGTCTGCATATCGTGACCCTTCCATCGAGCGAAGCCGGCCTGCTGGATGAGTCCTGCGATTGCAACGTTCATTCCGTTTACTCTGGCCCCGTGGTCGATGTCATACTTGCCCGGCCCGCCGAGGATAATGCCATCGTTGTATCCCTGACTGTTAAGATGCATATGCACCATCATATCGTTGTCCAGTTCTTCAACTGTATCTGCCACGTGGTCAAGCCCTATCATTTCTGAATGCCCGAATTCTTTATTCACACCTTTCTTATCTCTGGAAACTCCGAATTCTTCCTCGATTCTTCTCCAGAACAAAAGCGCACTTGCGACCGTCGGGATTAGCATCGCCGGGTGTCCCTCGTTCGGCTTTGGTTCAAACGCTATAAACAGACTGCCGCCCTTTTTCTGCTCATATTTACACAATCCAGCGATACTTTCTTTGAGATTCTGGTACATCTGTCTTATGCCGACGGTGGCAATGTCATAACCAAACGAGCCGTTCCAGATTATCAACGCCGGTGCCTTGTCCGCGTCCGGATGCCATGTTTTTTTCAGAGGCCCGTAAGTTAAATCGACAGTTCTTGTGCCCAGCTCTTCTGCCGCCTTTCTTTCGTTCGCATCCAGTGAGGCAACACCACCGTAGGCAAAGTGACAATGCGCACCCGGCGTAATCAGTGCCAGATACAGCCCCGTATCCACGAGTGCATCGGCCACCGCCGCCGCATTGTCGTCGTCGACTTCTGCGTCGTAGTGCATCTCGATACCCAGCTCAATGTTATCCGGCAGCCGGGGCGCGATTTTGTCGCCTACAAGTTTAATCATCTCTGGCGTGCCGAACTTGCCGCCCCACTCCGGCCGCATATCCGCCGGTACAAAGCCGCCCTTACCCGGATTAAACGTCCATCTGCATATACTATGTAAAGATTTCTCCGCCATTTTACCTGCTCCTTTTTAATCAATTACGAGACTTCAACATTCGAAATTCAGTGTTAATTACTCGACATTCAATTAATTTTTGATAATTGCCGTTTCAAAACATCTTCCCATCTTTTATAAGCCTCTTGATATGCTTTTGTTAGTTTTTCGTTAGGCTCGACAGTCTTGACAGGCTCTAAGCCAACGAAGGCATCCTGTGCTCCGCTATAGATGCCTGCGCCAATACCTGCTCCCCTCGCGGCTCCTTGCGAACCGTCGGTGTTGTACAGTTCCACGGTCGCGCCGGTAATCGTTGCAAAGGCCTCCGCAAACAGCGGACTCAAGAACATATTGGCATTTCCCGCCTTGACGGTCTTTAGTTCAATTCCCATATCGCGCATTATCCCAAGCCCGTAATTCAGCGCAAAAACGATTCCTTCCTGAGCAGCCCGGAGAAAGTGGGCCTTTTTGTGCACATTAAAATTCCATCCATGGACGGATGCTCCAATGTTTCTGTTCTCTAACGTCCTTTCAGCCCCGTTGCCGTAAGGAAGTATTACCAGCCCGTCAGAGCCGACCGCGACTTTCGCCGCAAGTTCGTTCATCAGGTCATAGTCTAACGGCTGACCGCTTTCAAAATTATGTTTCAACCAACTGTTCAGAATCCCCGTCCCGTTAAGGCAAAGCAATACACCATACCTTGGGCTGCTCTTTGAATGATTGACATGAACGAATATATTTACTCGCGAGAGCTGGTCATAGTTTTTCTTGTCGCTGATTCCGTACACCACGCCCGAAGTGCCGGCCGTGACGGCGATTTGCCCTGGCTCCAGTACCCCCAATGACAGGGCGTTATTAGGCTGGTCACCGGCCCTGTAGCTAATTTTGGTCCCTGCCTTGAGTCCCAGTTCCTTCGCAGCAGCGGCGGTAAGATTGCCCTGGATAGAAAACGTGGGGACTGTTTCGGCAACCAGCTCGCTGGAAATGCCGTAGTTTTCGAGCACGAATT
>CAYGBH010000095.1:0-11793 GCA_964348055.1 uncultured Pirellulales bacterium | reverse complement strand
TTTTATCTATTTGTTGTATGGAATCATAAGAAATTCTTTCTTTGTTGCTGATTATAAGTTCATTTTCGTCGGCAATAATTTTCCTATTTTTCACTGCGAACATATACACGCCTAAAAGGACCGCGGCTCCAATAAGATATGGCGGCGCCTTTCTATTGACTACCAGCCAACCCGTAGGGTTGCCGTCGGTATCAGTGTATTTTTCTTTGAACTTCTCATTAAAATAGGCATCATAAACGCACCAGATTGTAAGAGCAATGCAAACGGCAATATAGATTTTAAGATTAGTTTTTTTGAAGTTACTTATTGGTGCTTTGATAGCCATTTAGAGTCCTTAGTGGAATCTATATTAGACGTTTTTGTGCGATTAGCTCGGTTAAAGGCTGGACAAAGTTCGGGATTATTTTTTCCGTCATTAATTCCTGGGATACTCGGCATTGATATTCGAAAGATTTTAGCGTGTCAAATTTCTCAGTGGTTGTGGGATACTGACGGATTGTGAAAGACAGACTTATCGCCTCATCTGTAACGTGTCCTTTTTTCCCGGGCTCGTAAACACTTGTTTTTGACTCCACGCTTATTCTGGCCTGAGTACGGCAATCGTTGGATAATGCCACCACTACTGCAGGGGAAAAGCCGATAGCTCTGGCGCCGGGCAAATCCAAAAGACAGTTAAAGGCACTCGAGCCGAGCAGTGCCTCGGAGATAATCTCATCGTGGCTGCCTGCGTAATCAAAATCCATAGCGACGGTAACATCCAGTGAATCAATATCAAGATGACTTACGCTGAGCATATAGGGGACAAGCTCGAGCACCAATCTGTCCTGGCAATAAGCCATTTCAAAGTCTGAGGGGTTGACAACTCCGGAGCCGATACGGTCTATTTCGAGGTTAATCCATCGGTATTGGCCGAGGTTGCGGTCCCCTTCCAGGCAGTACTCGTTATTCTCGCGTCGATAGAATCGACCCATAGAAGGGAATTGCTTTTGTATCCGCTCGAAAAAGGCCAAGACAGTGTCGCGCTGCGTCGGCAGGTCTAACTCGGTATTGATATACATATCGAGATAAAAGTCATCACAAAGAGAACTATAACTATTTAAAGTTGTCATAGAAAGCCCTCCAAAAGCAGGCTATGGGTATGTACCCCTGTCGCCTTATGAAAAACACCAAGCTTCAAATGCCGTCTTGCCGGCCGGGAAGTCATTATACGTTTAAATACTCATTTTTCCAGATATTTTCTGTTAAATCCTGTAGTTCTTTGTCGTAGTTTTTCAGCACCTCAAAATATTCATCAGATTCCAATGCTTCTTTAGCGTTTTCGTCTTCGGGTTTTGCATCTTTTGGCAAAACTGAATTTCTGAAAATCTCGTAATGGTCTCTTATGGAGCACGGCATCAGCCAGTTGTCCGGCTTTTTCCAATTGTCGAGACCGTATTCTCTCTGCCATTTTCGGCCGTTTTTCATAAAGTCGGAGAACATCGCATCAACCAGCGTTTTACCGTTTTTGTATAGGTCGTAGATATTATCAACGTAGTAAGGAATAAAAGCACAGGGCGTAACGTTGCCGTGCCAGTCGACGTAGGCGTAACCGCCGTTTCTGCCGTAGGCGATACAACCTCTGGCCAGTACGCCGCTATTCCAGAAATCAGCTATGCAGTATTTCTTTTCACTCAGCAATTTTTCCCACTTTCTATACAACTTGAGTCTTTCTTCCGGCTTAACCATTAAATCAAGCTCGTTTTTACCTCTGCCGGTGGGCATCAGCTGGAATTGCCACATATAACAGGCACCTTGTTCCTTAAAGTAAAAATCATAAAATTCGTCTGTCAGCAACGTGTCTATGTTTTTACTTGTTGCGGTTACTGATATACCGAAAGGAACTCCCATCTGTCTCAAGCGTTCAAAGGCATTGAGGATTTTTTTGAATGTACCAGCCCCTCTTCTTCGGTCGGTTTCTTCTTCAAAACCTTCAACAGAAATCGCTGGTGTGACATTGGCACAATCTGCAAGTCCCTGGGCGATTTCATCGTTAATAATGGTGCCGTTGGTGTATACGAGGAAGAATATATCGTTATATTTCTTGTAGATATCTAAGAGTGTTTTGCCTTCGCTTTTGTACAGAAAAGGTTCACCGCCGCTGATAGTTATGAACCTGCTGCCGAACAAGTTATAGGCCTCACTGACTACTCTGTCTACGAACGGATAGGGTAACGTGGCGGCAGTATCCGTTCCTGAAGCTGCGTAACAACCGATACACCTTAGATTGCATTTTTGTGTGGGAGAGAAAACAATAAAAGTTGGTGGCATTTCCCCATACTTTTTTTCGTATTCTTCAATGGCACGAGTGTAGCTTTGGTCTTCGCAAATAAGATTATTTTCAACAAATACATCGACAATTTTCTTCATGACTTGCTTCGAGACGTAGCCTTTGTCTATATTTTTGTTGACGCAACGCAGCATTGCTGATAAGAACTCGTATCTTTTCACCTGTACCTGTCGCAAGTCTTCTGACCCGTCATCCACTATGTTATTATAGATGTAATCGTCGATTCTTTTGGCCAGCAGCTTTCTAAGGTGTTTGTGTTTCACCATCTTTTTTAGTGTCGAGGATATGACTTCCGGTCTCATTTTCGACTCCCTTCTTTCATATCGTGACCATCGATAAGATAATTTGCCCCAAAAACACTTTGGCTTGACAAAAATTATCTCACAAATTCAGGCGTCTCGCAAGAAATAAAATAACGCAAAATGGACCAAAATACAGCTATAAAATGGCTTAAAATCAACCTTTTTTGCTCTGGAAATCTTACTCAAGATTTGCAATCTCGCGTCGCGGGGCCCGCCAGCGGCGGGTGTGGTCCGCCCTGCGTTGCAGGGTTCAAGGCCTGCGGTGTAGACCTGCAATGCCAAGACAGGCGGAAATCACTCTAAATCCGGGTCCGGGAGCTTTAGCTCTGTAACCATCGCTCCGATAGTTGACAGAATTGCAAAAAGAAATATCCGCCACAAGAAGCTTGCCGCAATCCCGCCGTTATCGTTCAGTATTGCTGATACTATCGTATAAAGCGCTCCAGCCACGGCACCGCAGCCGGCAGCGGCAACAATGCGTTTCCACAAGGAAGCGCCGCCGCAGCCCAAAGTTACCGCTGCGCCACAAACCAGCGGCACAAATATTGCAAGCCACCAAATATCTCTTAGACCCGGCAGTTTGCCAAAATTCCTAAGGTAAGCGAAATCCACAAGCCCGAATATCCCTGCTGCGCCAACTGCGCACAAATCCGCGTGCCAGTATCGTTCACTTCTCGATGCTCGAACCTCAGCTCGTTTTCGCATTCGACGCCGTATCGTCAAAGGCCAGTTATAGAACAAACAAAATACCCAGTGCTCCAGCAGTGCGCCCCGCTCGCCGAACACCGGAACAATATGGACCGCTTCGGTTGCCCAGTGAGCGGCCATAAACCTCGCCAACGCAGGATAGTGATACGTCATCTGAATCGGAAACGCCAGATAGCCGATATACTTGAAAAACCCCAAAAACACCGCGATGTTGTAGTCCTTGAAATTCCGTTCCCTGATGACCAGATATAGTACATAAAGCCCCCGAACCAACGAACCGGGTGAAATCGGCACCACTTGAAAAATCGCCAGTATCAATAACATTTCATCCCAGGCCTGGGCCCAGGTAAGATTGTTTGCCACTTTATACCAGATAGCCACAATCACCGAGACGACTTGCGTCACCGGCAAAGTGCAGACGTGCACCGCCAAGCTCTTCAAATACTTCTGAATAAAAGGCTCATTAACCTGCGAAAGGATTACCTTTGCATCCTCATCGCTGAGTATGTTTTTTTGCTGTCCGCCGCTAACCATTTCACGAAGCCACTGCTCGCGAAGTTCTGGATTAAAATATAACCTCAACGGTCGAACGAATATGTATACCAGCTTGTCCTTTGCAAACTGCCAGTCCGTCAGGAACCTGTGCAGGCGGGCGGGCAGAATCGACAATGGCAAATGGCTCCAGAACCGCCAGGTTTCTTCTGCTAACCGGAGTGCTCGCTCACCGCTGACCCGTCCAGCCCTGTGCCAGAGGATAACTTGTTCGGCAATCCTGCCTCCAATCGCCCACCGAAAGTAGTCCCAGCTCGTCAGCATTGTCACGTAGTGCCTGCGCCAGTCCGCCCGCCCCCAGATTCGGCGAATAACCTTACCCAAAAATGGTATCGCACCAATCACAAAGAATATTAGGGTCAAAATCCTGCTGCTCCGCAGTTTTCTCTCGTGCTGCTCGTCAACCAGATTCCGCACCCCCCACCCGGTCACCGCGCGGTCAAGTATCGTTGACCACAGCTTTCGGCTGTAAAAAAGCCGGATGTGATTGTGCGTAATATCCGGAACTGAGTTCCGATAGACCTGCTCCGTGGTCTTGAGCTCCTCCAGCATCTTTGCGCTATCGGCAAACTCATCGCTATGCGCTTGTACAAAGGTCTCTAACTTGGCAAGGTTGCCGCGGTCAAACTGCACGAGGGAGCCGCGTTTGAGCCCTTTGGCAATAAGCTTGAAATCACCCGGACTCATCGGCAGAAACGGCAGCAGTGCGAGTCCCGCCCGGAAATCAACCGCTACCAACCCATCCTCAGTTCCTTGGCGTTTGAGGGTGTTCGGCTGGCTCTTGCACGTTGACCACTCATACTGCCTGGCAAACTCATACCCGCCCATATCGTACAGAAGCTCGACAAATTCTCTCATAAACTCGCGCTTCGCCCGATACTCCGGCGAGCCAAGCCGCTGCTCATCAACCACCTTACCGCGACGCCACAGCTTCAACAAATCCAGCCGGTCATCAACCTCCAGCTGCCACGTGCGCCCGTCAACCCACTCACTCAACTCTCCGCAGCTACCCAGCTTGTCGTCCACAAATGTTGCGTAAATGTCTGCGACTGTACCCTCATCGCCGAATCGAATCTTCGCGCCTCGCCGGATAAATTTCTGCCAGAGGGCGCCGGCCTTGGCCGCTGCCGAGTTCACCTGAAGCTGGAACGGCCCCTGAAAGCCAATCCAATACAGCATATTACGAAACAGCCGGGAGAAGCCCGTTGGCGGAATAAGAATCTTCATCGCGTATGCTCGGCCGACCTCAAGCCCCTCTATCGGGCCATCGTCACTGTCAATGCCGAGCACCTTTACGCGGTACACCTGACCGGCAAAACCACCTCCTGCGAACTTATCAATAACCAGATGCAGCCGCGCTCTGCTTGGCTGCCCGATACCGGTTACTTCATAAGTAAGCTCAGTGCCGGTGTCATACCGTCTGATTCGCATCGGCCGATACAGCCCTGCAGCACGAAATCCGGCCTCAAGTTTCTTACAAATCTCAACGCAATATTCTGCCGCCATCGGTGCTTCCTAAATCTGTAACAAGGGCAAATTACCCGATAATCCACAACCTGACACAAAATGCCAAAACCACCGCCGCATATACGCTTGCCATTAAATCGTCTGCTAGGACTCCCCAGCCTTTGGGAAGTTTTTCAAGTTTGCGGATTGGCCAGGGCTTGGCAATATCGAACAGCCTGAACAGCACAAAGCCGAGCGCAGTGATGCCCCAGATTTGTTTCGGTGTGGCCGCACCTACGGCCAAAAACGCAACGGATAAAAACGTAACCGCTTGGCCGGCAAATTCATCGGCGACGACTTCTCGTGGGTCGGTGTTGCCCGTAGCTGCAATTACAGCAGGTGCAAATTTTATACAAATAGCACAGCTACCCAAGGCTAGAGCTGCCATTACGAATGATATTAACAAAGCTGATGCGCCCAGTTGGCACATCAGGGCGAAGATTATCGCCGGCGGCAGCGAGCCCCACGTCCCTGGAGCGACCGGCAGCCGGCCAAGACCAAAACACGATGCAAGCAATCTATTCATATTTGCCGAAGATTAACTTAGTGGTAAAATTAAGTCAAAGACTATTCTCGATACTCGATTCTCGATGTCATTGCGAGGCCCCGTTTTTGCTTTTGCAAAAAGCACGGGGCCGCGGCAATCCCTATCCGCTATCCGCCAAACGCTAAATGCTATCTCATTTTTTTCTTGAAAATATTGCATCAATAGTGTAGATTCCACATAAGCGAGCGGCGAAGCGAGACATCTTGGATTTGTGGCTCAAGATTAGAACGGCTATACGGAAACCATATAATGAGTAGTTCTGCAGAATAGACAAGGAGGTCTTGTTATGAAAAATCGCGTAGCCAAGACCGCAGTCATCTTCATTTCCGTCATTGTTGCAATCATCGCTGGAGTTGGCTTATGGTTGTCACAAACTCCACCAACGAGCCGCTCCTCGTATGCACAATTGAGCCAAAGTATGCCTTTTCCAACTGACATAGCGACACGCGACGACGGCCAGCGTCATCAGACCATCGTTATAAAGGAGACAGACGGAGATCTACTCTGGGCAGTGATCGTTGGAAATCGGGTTGCCTCACCTCTGCGTCGGCTCAATCTGCCTGAAAGGTGTTGCGATATCGCACTGTCCCCGGAC
This sequence comes from uncultured Pirellulales bacterium, assembly GCA_964348055.1. Taxonomy (GTDB): domain Bacteria; phylum Planctomycetota; class Phycisphaerae; order Sedimentisphaerales; family Anaerobacaceae; genus JAUXAL01. The sequence goes on along the minus strand of CAYGBH010000095.1, from coordinate 5,257 downwards.
GGTAAGACACTTGCATACACGCGTTATGGCCAGCCGCGTCAACGCTGTCAGCGTTTTATTGAGTTGCTGGATATGGCATCCGGCCAAACAAGACGTCTCACAGCCATCGAATCCGACAACTCGTACGGCCCGAGCTGGTCGCACGATGGTCAATACCTCGCCATAAAGACATGGAATGTGAATATAGGCTTCTGGGATATCGGTATCGTCGGAGTTGATAATGGTGATTTCAGAATTGTGAGCCAGGCTAGGCTATCCATGGGGTACTTCGGGCCAGCAGTCTGGGGGCCATCCGAAACATCAATCTACTGTGGAGATCTGGACAAATTGCGAGAATTGGATTTACGTGGAGTTGTCCCTATCAGGAGTTTTATCCTCAGGGCTTTGGTTCCTAAAGGAATGTTCAGCTCTGCATGGAGCATGGACCTCTCACATGACGGAAGGACTCTGCTATTCGCAACCGAGCTTCCGGACAAGGAGGTTCGCTGGCACATGGGCGGTAGGGGCGCGATCTATGCCCTCGATCTGTCAACCGGCTCGGCACACCCGGTGAGCCCCCATGACATCAGTGCCCGCAATCCAGCATGGCTTGACGGTGACTGTTTCCTGTTCCTTGGGATTCATTTGACCAGGAAGAATCGCGCTGCTATCAACCGCGGCGAATACGTAAGTTCGAACCTATACCTTTGTCATCTCAAGTCGAAGAAATCTTCGGTATTGCATGAGAAAGTCTGGGAGTTCAGTGTGTCCGCGGCTCCACGCGAAAAACTGAAGAAAAACTAAAAAACTGGAAAAACTAGGGACAACCACCTACTAATGGCTGGAATAATTAGTGACGTTCACTATTTAGGCCCACTATTTAGGCTTCGTTCATGACCGGTGGGACGTGCGAAGGAGAAAAAGGAGGCCTAAGCTGCAAATGAATTCGTATTGCGTATAGCGTATTGCGGATAGGTTGGGGAAATTAACGGTGTCCACCTACACAATAGGGTGTACTTATTGTGGCGTCAAGGTGTGCTGATAACTTTAGTCACTTTAGCTCCCTTTAGTCACTTTTATTCTTCGTGGAGCATTTTTAAGCAGAATCTATCGGTCATACCTGCGATATAGTCGCACACCGTCCGCTGCAGGCCCTCTTGGGGGATAAACCGCTGGAAATAACCCGGCATTAGTTCCGGCTTCTGGCACAGTTTTTCGAAAAGCTGCGCGAGCCAGTTTTTAACCTTGTCCGTTGTTTGAGCTAAAGATTTATGTCGGTAGAAATTCTGCAGTAAAAACTTCTCTAATTCAACGAGCTTGTTGTTGCTTTGGGCGGAAAGGACAATCAGATTTTCGCTTGTGGTATATATGTCGCTGAGCGTTTTCACGTTTGCTTCTGACAGTTTTCTCTTGCTCGCATCTATACAATCGCTGACCAGCTTATCGATAATCGCTTTTGCACTCCTGGTCCTGCGGACAGTCCGGTCTTTGATTGCTTTGGCGTTTATTCGGTTTTGCGCTTCCGTGAATATTTCGACATTTTTTAATTGCTCGCTGCTGATCAGACCGGCCCGCATGCCATCTTCGAGGTCGTGGCAGTTGTATGCGATACGGTCGGCAATATCGGCGACCTGACCCTCAAGCGAGCAGTTTGCCTCGCTGAAGGTCTGCTGCTGTGGTTTATCGTAGGTGCTTCTGTGTTTGGCTAATCCAAGGCGGGTCTCATACATCAGATTCAGACCCATAAAATCCGGATACGGATGTTCGAGCAAATCGACAATTCGCAGTGCCTGTCGGTTATGTTCGAATCCGCCGAATTCGCTCATCAAATTATTGAGGGCTTCTTCGCCGGCGTGCCCGAATGGCGGGTGCCCCAAATCGTGTGCAAGACATATCGCCTCGGTGAGGCCTTCATTGAGATGAAGTTCCTTTGCGATGGTTCTTCCTATCTGAGCAACCTCGATGCTGTGTGTAAGGCGTGTACGGTAATGGTCATCCCCCGCCGTTTTGCTTCGCAAAGACGAAGCAGCGGGGGGCGTGAAGACCTGCGTTTTACCTTCCAGCCGGCGAAATGCCGAGCAGTGGATTATGCGGTCGCGGTCGCGGTCAAAGTCGCAGCGATACGGGTGCGGCTTTTCCCTGAACCTGCGGCCCCGGCTGGCTTTTTCACTGACCGCATAATTAGCGATTTCCACAGACATGCCTTACTCGTTCCATTACTTAATCTTGGAACGCAACACCTCCAGTCCTTTCTCCAGAACGACATCTCGGCCGGCTGCGATGTCTGCCGGGCTCGGATGCACCTCTACATCAGGAATAATGCCAACCCCGACGAACTCGCGCCCATCCGGATAAGTATCCCATTTAGTGCAAATCCGAGCACTGCCACGACCGGGCAATTTAATGAAAAGTGGCTGTCCCGTTGAACCGCCCGTTTTCTCTCCCACCACCATTGCCCTGCCACTTGCGTGAAGCGGAACCACGAAATCCTCCCCCGCACTAAAGGTTGAAGGACCGGTTAAGACAACAATTGGACCATTAAAAGTACCTTCTTTGCGTGGCATGACTATATCGTGGTCTCCTTCGTACCATTGTTCTTTTTTACCCCATGCACGAAAAGCTGGCATATATTGACGAGTCTTCCAGTGAGACCCTTTTAATGGCTTATTCGTTAGGTAGCTTATGATAGCATCACCATAAGCCGAGTTGCCGCCCTGGTTTTTGCGGACGTCTATAATTAGACCTTTGGCTTTTTGGATTTCTGGAAAGATGTTATCGAACTGGTCCACGATTTCTTTTGAGCCAAAGCCAGGGAGATTAATGTAGACGATATTGTCAGTTAGTTTTTGGAATAAAAAGCCTTTTGGCAGAACAGTTGCAGGATAATCGCCTCGTATTAATGCGACTTGGCGAGTGGTTTTATCTATGCTTTTGATTGAAAGCTTAATCTCTGTGTCATTTTCTCCATTTAGTAATCTGGGGTAGGCTTCCAAGTCGCGCCATTGAGGGGTAGACGCAAAGATATAAGGGTAAATATCTTGTAGGAGGATTTGTTTGATGGGGCAGTCATCAATATGAGTGATTTCATCTCCCAGCTTCAAATCTGCCTCCAAAAGTGCTTTTCTTTTTTCAATATCTTTAATCTTTTCAGGCGTTGTGATTCCAACAATGATAGCTTTCCCCCCTAACGATTGGATTTCCACAGGAGGACGGAAAGATGGTTCACCGGTGAGGCCGAAAACGCTAGTATGCCCATCCTGCAGCAGTGCAATACAACGTTTCAATACCCTATAGTAATCCCCAACGGTCTTTGCTTGCTGGATTTTGGGCAGATATTCTTCCAAGACGGCGTCCCAGTCTAGGTCAGGAACTTGATCAAAAAACGCGAAGTTATATTTCACCTCACTCCACAGCTTTACAAATCCGGCAATGCGTTGGTCCTCTGGTATTTTTCTTGTGTGAATTGGTTCTGCGTCCTCTATAGTGTGGAATTTGATTGAGACGGTTCCATCATCTAACTGCCAATGACATATTTGAGCTAGTTTGGGAGCTGGTCGTTGTGTTCTGTGGAAGCTTAACCTTGTCAGTTTCTGTCCACCGCCTGTAATTCTGCCATCTGACCAAATGGTATAGTGGTAAAGAGATTCTTTCATTGGACAAATCAGGATTTCCTTTAATCCATAAGGGTTATCATTACAGATTAGTCGAGCAGCTTCGCCCTGCGCGAGAATAAACTCTACTTCGGTGCTGAGCTGGTATTCTGTTTCAAAACTTACCTTGCTTTTGATCTCGTCGACTATTTTGCGAATTTCTTTTGGAACATCTGCACGGGCGAGGTTCATTAAGACGGCGCTCAGGGCAAAAAACATAAGGATTAGTTGCCAGATAACAGTTTGTTTTAGGCGTAGCATTTTTAAATTTCCCTGATTAGCAAATTACAATTTTCAATTTACTAAAGCCCGGGAAGGTCGTGTTCTTTGCTTATCTGTTTTAATAGCTCAAGAAGCTCGGTCAGACTCTGGCTGATGACGTCAGTATCACTGCACACGTGCATAAAATTCGTGTCTCCGTCCCATCGGGGGACCAGATGGATGTGGAAATGGTCGGGCAGTCCCGCTCCAGCGCATCGGCCAAAATTCATGCCGACATTAAAGCCGTGAGGTTTTATCGCCAGCGACAGGGCTCTTTGCGATTCTCTGACCAGCTTAATCATTTCCAGTAGTTCCTCGTTGCTTGCCTTCTCAAGGTCGGGGATGTGCCGGACCGGTGCTATCAGTAAATGGCCGTTGTTGTAGGGGAAGCGGTTCAGTATTACGATGCTCTGGTCTGTTCGCCACAGCACCAGATTTTTGTCGTCATCCTGCGGGCGCTCAAGATTATGGCAGATAAAGCAGCCGCTGCTCTCACTCAGGCTCTGAATGTACTTAATTCGCCACGGCGCCCATAAATTTTTGCGTTCCAATGTGCAATTACCTCCGCTGTTTATGGCGATTGGTTAAATGGTAATTGGTTAAATAGTCAAATAATTGTCGCTTACCGGTTACCAATTACTAATCACCGGTTACAAATATCCGGTTACTCCAAAAGTTTCATTGTCAAATTTTGTTTGATAGCTATCCTTGGATCTACACCGGCAAGAGGCAATGGCAGAGAGGCCTTCAATTGCATTTGGTACTGCTGATTGTATTGCTCTATTCGCCCGGCGTCGATATTGAACAGTTCCTCACCCCGGCCTCTTAAATCCAGAATTTTATATCCGCTGAGGAAGCCAAACGTCCCCGGCATTTGGAATCTGCCGGAGTAAGGTATCGGCCAACTGTGCGGAACCGCCTCGGTATGTGAGTAAAAGCTGCTTATTACAGCGAGCCGTCCCTTTTCGCTTGGGCGGATTTCGTCAAGCCTGTAAGTAACATCTCTTGCTTTTCGCATAACCATCGGGGCAGGTACGGAGAGTTTTGACTTCCAGCTCTGCCCGGGCTCGATCCCTTCAGAAGGTTTCTCTATGCTTGAGACGGAATCCCACAGAAACCATTGGGTGGCGATAAAATCGCATATCATATCAGGCTGTTTAATTCTGCCCCTGTCGGTGTCTGGCAGAAACGCCTTTTTGCCGATATCTTTGATTAGCTCATCCAATTGTGAATAATCCTCTATTTTGCCTGCGGGCCCGATGGTGAGCATGAAGGTTTTACCGGCAAGATGTTCCACTGCGTCTTTCTGTGAGCCTTTGCTTCGTTTGACTTTTACCGATTCGCAGGTTGCCTTAATAGTTGTAAGG
>CAYGBH010000094.1:0-11813 GCA_964348055.1 uncultured Pirellulales bacterium | reverse complement strand
AAATAACGAGAAAGCAAAAAATAGGTGATTGTCCCGAGTTTAAATAAGGAGCAAAAGATTATGCACAAGAGTATCTTAAAAACAGTTAGTTTGTGTTTGGTAATTTTCTCCCTTATTTTTTTCTCCGGTTGTCGTTTTGTTTTTGGGGAAAAACCTATACATAGGGCTGCATATAAAGGGGATTTGAAGAAAGTAAAGAAAATAATTGAAAGGAACCCCAACCAAATAAACGTTCAAGATTCACTTCGTTTCACACCATTACACCTTGCCTCCGGTAAGGGGCATATCGAAATAGTAGAGTTTCTGCTCAACCATGGTGCTGATATTGAATTAGAAAATATTCATGGAGATACGCCATTGACGCTTGCTGCAAGATATGCAAGATTTGGGCAGTATGAAACCATAAAGGCATTACTTGAGCACGGGGCAAAGGTAAATCATAAAGATAAGCATGGCCGAACAGCATTGCATGATGCTGCAATGTACAGCGGTAAGGAAATAATAAACTTACTCATTTCATACGGCGCCGATGTTAATGCAAGAGATGAACATCAAAGTACCCCGTTACATCAGGCTGCTATGCTGAATAATATAGAGGCGGCAAAGGCACTCGTTGAGCATGGGGCGGACATTTTTGCGAAAAACTATTATGATTACAGGACATCACCGGCTGAAGGGCGGTACCATCCTTCTCCAAGACGTACCTTGAATAAAACTGCAAAAGAAATAGCGTTGGCGAGGGGTGACAAAGAAATGGTACAATACCTGCAGACAAAAGAGGAAGAAAAAGAAAAGGACAAGGAAAAAGGCAATAAATAGCCCTGGTAACCGATTAACGGTGTCGGGAGAGCAGAATGGTAAGGACACTACAGACACTAACTGTATTGGCGCTGACTTCTGCAGGCCCAGTACCGTAATGGTACAGGTCAGGTGCTGTGTTTGTGCTTTTTGCAGTCCAGCCAAACGGTGTGTAATTCACACCATACCTTTTCAAATGATAATTGATGATTGGTAAGTGGAATAAGTGAGCTAAAGTTAAAAAGTGCCTAAAGTGAGCTAAAGGAAGATTGCTTCGCGTTGCTCGCAATGACCCCATTAGAGTAAAAGACGCTCTAAACAATGGGGCAAGCATTTAATTATCTATAATCAATTCCTTCTGGGTGGTTCCGGCAGGAGGGTTGGTGCGGTGCGTCCGCCGCCGTAGTTAAAGTTCAGCCTCAAAGGTAGTTCCCCCGTGCTTGTCTCGTCCCCGAGTAATCTATTATGCTCTTGCAAAAGTGCCGGCAGGTTTTCCCGCTCAATAGCCCTCCTTATAGTCGTTTGCGGCCTGCCCAGAAGCCTGCTGATGCATTTTTCCTCGGTCTCGACCAATATCGAAGCTAACTGCTGTTTCTGGGTGTCATTTAAAATCGCCTGACCCTTGGCATACCTTTGTATCGCATAGGAATACAACTGCGAGAAACGTCGGGCGGCCTCGCTCCTGCCGCTGCCAGTTGGCGACGAGGGACCGCTCGAGCCTGACGAAGATGCAGATATTTTGCTCTCGAGCAATTTTAAGATAGAAATGTCCATGAGTTCATATTTCACTGTCCAGTCGGCGTATCTCTTAATCCGTGTATCAGCTATTTGGCCCAGCAATTCTTCTCCTTGTGGAATCTTCACATCAGCCGCAAATTTTGCTATTAAAGCTATTGTCTCAGGATTGCTGGTCTCGACCAGCTCTTTAAGCTCTCCGATAAACTCTGCCGCTCTCGAATTTGACGTATCAGCGGAATTTAACTGTTTTATGATGGCCGGGTTGGTAAGACAATGGACCGCCCAGTAGCGGATAATCATATTCTTGTTTTTCAGCATCCCGATAGCCAAATCCGCCAGCCGCAGGTCTTCGAGACCATCCGTTAGAATCAGAAGATTAATTGTAACTTTGTCTTTGCGGTCTTCCGGCTTTAGTGTTTGGGCCTGCTTAAGGGCTGCGGAGATATGTTTATGGGCCGAGTCAGAAAACTGCTGAGCGTACTGGCCTTGAGTGCTCTTCCTGCTCAGGACGACGGTTCGAATTTTTGCTATCTCGGAAAAATCTCTGGTCAGCACCAGTTCTCGCACCGCCTCAGTGACAAAATCGTCAATGATTTTTAAATCCCGGCTATCAAGCACCTCCTTCTTGCGTACCCTGTCAACATCTCTCGTATTGACGGCCAAGGAGCGCGGGTTCATCGCCAGAACCATAAATACCGCCAGAACAGCAAAAATCACCCACTTTTCCTTCATTTTACACACACCCAAAAAACTACTGATTTTAAATAAGACGTTTCACACATTATACCGGTGTTCAACATTATCTACTTTAACTTTTAAACCGGTTTTTGTCAAGTGAATTTGCCTTGAACCCGCTATATCTTCGTACAATAGCAGTTTTTCTTATTCTTTTTTGCAGGACTTTCTGTTCATTAATCGTAAGGGCCGATATAATAAAATCAAACTCGGACGTTTCAGCTGGTTGTCAAGGATTATGAAGATTCTCTGGCAGGGTTAATCCTGCCAAAAATTCAAAAAAAGGTAAGAATATGGGACGAAAAGCAAAGATTTCAGTCGCAGCGAGGCCCGATTCCTCTAACGGGCTGAACCGCCGGGAATTTATCAAAGCCGTGGGCCCACAGGCGGCGGGTCTGGTTCTGGCCGGCCTGGGAGTGGCATCGCTGCTGCCATCGGGATGTGCGGGCACTTTGAAGCCTTCGGCGGACAGGCCAACCGCCAAAAAACCTAATATCATTTTCATCATGGCCGACGATATGGGCTATGGTGACCTCGGCTGTTATAACAAGGACTCAAAGATTCCTACGCCAAACATGGACCGCTTAGCTATGCAAGGCATGCGTTTCACCGACGCTCACGCACCATCTGCGGTCTGTACGCCCACCCGTTATGGTGTCCTGACGGGTCGATATTCCTGGCGAACCCGTTTGAAAAAAGGTGTCCTCAATGGTTATTCGCCGTGCTTAATCGATACCGGCCGAATGACAGTCGCATCGCTCTTAAAGCAGCACGGTTACGCCACGGCCTGTATCGGCAAGTGGCATCTTGGTTTGGGAAGCGACAAAAAAACCGATTACAATAAACCGCTTGTTCCCGGTCCCAACGCACTTGGCTTCGATTATTTTTACGGGATTCCTGCCTCACTGGATATGACCCCTTATTGCTATATCGAGAACGACCGGCCCGTGGCCAAACCCACATTGACCATTGAAGCCGGCAAAGCCAGCGAAGATGGATGGTGGCGGGCTGGAGCCATTGCGCCGGGTTTCAAGCATGTGGATGTTCTGCCGAGGTTGACCGAGAAGGCTGTTGAGTATATCGACAACCACGCCCAGAAGTCGCCGGGCAAGCCATTCTTTATGTATTTCCCGCTGCCGGCGCCGCATTGCCCGATCGCCCCGGCGGATTTCGTAAAGGGACGCAGCCAGGCCGGCGGTTATGGAGACTTTGTCGTCGAGGTCGATTGGACTGTCGGAGAGGTAGTCGAGGCGCTGCGTCGAAACGGCCTTACTCGCAACACCCTGATTATTCTCACCAGTGACAACGGCTCTCCCGGCAGGACTAAAATTGACCGTGCACTCTATTCCATTATCAAATTGTATGGTCATTACACCAACGGTAATTTACGAGGGATTAAGGCCGATATCTGGGATGGGGGCCATCGCGAACCGTTCATCGCATGCTGGCCAGGTATGGTCCCCGCTGCAAGCACCAGCGACGAGCTTATCTGCCTGACGGACCTGCTGGCAACCTGTGCGGCTATTCTCGGAGCCGAGCTGCCGGACAACGCCGGTGAGGATAGCTACAACATCCTGCCGGCCCTGTTAGGCCGCAAGGGCGGCAAACCAATCCGCCAGGCCGTTGTGCATCATTCCAGTATGGGGATGTTCTCCATTCGCCAGGGACAGTGGAAGCTCATATTAGGTCGCGGCTCCGGCGGGTTCAGCTCGCCGAAAATTTACAAACCGAAGCCCGGTGAGCCGACCGGACAGCTCTACAATCTGCAGGACGACCTCGCCGAGACAAAAAATCTCTGGGACAAACATCCGGAAATCGTAAAGCGACTCACAGACCTGCTTGAACAATATAAGAAACAAGGCCACAGCAGAACAAGAAGCTTATAAAAAACGTAAAAATAAGAACTCATTGAGATAGATACGGAAATGGCTGAGCCATCTTCAAAACTTGTTCGCATCGACCCTCTTCGCCTGCATATGGAACGCCAAGGCCAGATGGTTACCGATGCAACCATTTTCGCCTCGCAAGCTGTCAAGCTTGAGCCTGATGCGGTCAGCCAGCTTCGTGATGCTGCTTCTCTGCCGCCGGCCAAGAAAATTCTGGCCACCGCTGATATCCACGTTGGCTTCGGCATTCCTATCGGGGCCGTATTGGGGCTTGATGGTGCGATTATGCCGCCTGGCGTCGGGTACGACATAAATTGCGGGATGCGTCTGTTGCGGACTCCTTTTTCCAGAGGCGAGATAGATACCGCCAAAATCGCTGTCGATATCGCCCGCGAAATCCCGCTCGGCGAAGGCAGAGAAAATCTGCACTTGGACAAAACCGGAATAGAAGCCGTTGTTAATAAAGGCGTTGCCTCCGTACCCGCCCTCGCGCAGAGAACCAGCCACCGGGCCTGGGAGGCCTTTGACCCGGACCAGTTCGCCGACGACCTCAAAAGAATCGAAGAAAATGGCCAGATGCCCGGTGACCTGGCAACAGTGCCAAAGACTGCAATACAAAAGGGTGCCAATCAGCTTGGCACGCTTGGGGGCGGGAACCACTTTATTGAAATCCAATACGTCCAGCGAGTCTTTGACGAGGCTTTAGCGAAGACTTTCGGCCTTTTCAAGAACCAGCTCGTTGTAATGATACACTCCGGCTCCCGTCGATTCGGCTATGAAATCGCTGACCAATATATGAACATCGCCGCCCAGAGACCTGAGAATGCCAGCCGGAGAAAAATGCTCTCATATCTGCTCACCTACACCAACCCCGGCAAAAACTATATCGCTGCAATGGCTGCCGCCGCGAACTTCGCATTTACCAATCGCCACATTATGGCTCTGCTTGTAAGGCGTTGTTTTAACAGAATGTTTGGCCCGACGCCGCTAAAGCTCGTTTACGACGTCGCTCATAATATGGCAAAGCTCGAAACCCACAGCGGCTCTCGCCTCTGGGTCCACCGCAAAGGTGCCACCCGCGCCTTCGGCCCGAGCCGTATGGCCGACACCGTTTTCACACAAACCGGCCAGCCGATCATAACCCCAGGCTCGATGGGTACCGCAAGTTTCTTGCTTGTCGGAACGGGCAATTCTGATGAGTCTTTGTGTTCGGTCAACCATGGTGCGGGCAGAGTGATGAGTCGCGTTGCTGCTCTTGGAAAAGCTCGTAAGGGCAGGATCATTAGACCGGGTCTGATTAGTGACGAACAGTTCAAACGCAGTATGGAAGGTATAACACTCATCGCCGGCAATAGACGCAAAATAAAGGAGGAAGCGCCCGGTGCCTACAAAGACATCGATGAGGTCGTTCGAATTGTCGTCGAATGCGGCTGGGCCAGAGCCGTCGCTCGAATGGTACCTTTAGCCGTCTTAAAGGGTTGAGGACTTTCGTCTCACCCGTTTTTCTCATAAATGCTTTTCCTGTGCGATTGCTTTTACCTGTCTTTAAGACCTTCTTATCCATTCGGGCCTTATTCAAAACAGAGCCGCTCTAACGCGCCCTGTATTATGGGACTCTTCAGCATTTAGGTCAAACCCACGGCTCTACACAAACGGCATTCTGGCACTCTATGCCGACCGGAAGGCCGATTTCTATGATTTATTATTCTGGTGGATTTGTGCCCTTCAATCCATTTCTTATATTTTAAATTAGGAGTGGCTATGAGTCCGAACGAGCTAATAACTGGTTAATTATTTTGGCGTAAGAACCATTGTTATTGTGCTAATAGCAGTCATTAGATGGCAATGCTGGCAATTGTTAGGAAGTGAGCCGTGTTGTGCGGCTTACCAATCAATAATAATTTTTTTTCTTTAGGGGATACATTATGGTCACAAAAAAAAGAATGATTATCGCTGTGTTGGTCTTATTCGGTAGTTTAATACTCACCGGATGTAGAAGTCGTGTCGCGGAGTTTCATCAGGCGATGAGGACAGGAAAGCTTGAAGAGGCTGAAGCTTTGGTGGAAGAGAAGTCGACACTGGTGTATATCGAGAAAGACGGCCGGACTCCTCTATTCGAGGCGCTTCAGGAAGGCCAGGGGCGCATGGTTTTACTTCTAATAAACAACGGCGTGGAAGTAAACGTCCGAGACAAATACGGCTTTACTCCGCTGCACTACGCGGCCGAGCAGGGCCATGCAGAGATTGCTGATATTCTCATTGCCAGCGGAGCCGAGGTAGATGCAACAAATATGATGGGCGAAACTCCTTTGCACGTAGCGGCTTTGAGCGGCCATGAGGATGTAGCAGCAGTTCTAATTGACGGCGGAGCGGATGTGAACGCGGAAAATCTAATACAACCAACTCCTTTGCATCTTGCAGCCGAAGCCGGTCACCCGTATGTAGTTGAGGTTCTGCTTGACGGACGAGCGGATATAGATGCAGACGACCACATGCAGCGAACTCCTTTGCACCTTGCAGCCAAAATCGGTAACGCCGATGTGGTCGAGGTTCTGCTCGCCCAGGGAGCGAGTCTTAATCCAAGAGATAAAAGTCCGGGTCGCACTCCCCTCCATTATGCGGCTCAACAGGACCACAAGGAAGTTACTGAGCTTTTGCTTGCCTATGGAGCAGATGTCAATGCAAGAGATTTATTGTCCCGTACTCCTCTTTACTGGGCTTCCATTCGGGTCTGTAAGGATGGAGTCTGTAAGGATGTCGTCGAATTACTCCGCAGGTACGGAGGTCGTTATTAGCAAAACCAATCATCGGCGTGTGGATGAATCTCGATATTCATCCACACGCCGGGAATAAGTCCAGTAGTCAGAATGGCCTAACCAAAAGCTCTATTAGGGTACATCATTGTCTTTTGGGCACGACGCTGCGCCTTTCATGGGCGTTGGTTTTTTAGTAGTCCTTATATCTTCTCATCCATCCCGGCCAGTCCGAGGGTTGAACGCCGCCGGCTTTGGTCCAGACCCCCTGGGTATCAAATACCCGGTTCCAATTTAGTATCCAAAGCTCCTTGAGACCGACCTTCCTCACGTTAAGATCCAGGAAAACTGCATTTATTATGCCTTTGTGCCTGTTGATGCATACTAACTGCATTTCGTTTGTAACAAGACCGTCAATCTCAGACGGGCCTTGCGTGTCCCTACAGTAGGTGTCCCAGACTACACAGTCAAAAAACATCGGTATGTTGTTTGCCTTTTTTTGCTCTCGATTTCTCCAGAATTCCTCGCCAGGTCGGTCACCGAGCCATTCATTCATGCCATAACTGCCGTAATCCTCACCGGGCTTGGTCGCAAAGTCTGACCAGCCCCCTCCTTGCTGTCTCCATCGCCAGGCTCCGAAGGGAACCCTGCCTCCATCAGAATAAGGTTTTGTTGCTGACGGACACAATGTCAAAGCCCCCCGGTCCTTGTAAAATGGTCGCAATTTATCCGGCCAGTCTCCGGAGGCTCCGGCACCTTCCGGGAACTTTCCCCGGGAATCCTCGAGATACATATGCCAGCAGTAGCTCCACTGTTTGATGTTCGACATGCAGGCGACCACCTGTGCCTGTTTCTTCACCCGCTGCAGTGCCGGCATCAATATCGCCATCAATAACGCAACAATGGCAATCACCACCAAAAGCTCTATTAATGTGAATGCTCTTCGTTTGCACATAATACCACCTCTCTCTTGTGCTCTGGTTTTCAGTAGTCTTTGAAGCTTCTCATCCATTTCGGCCAGTTCTCAGGTTTAACGTTACCGGCTGTGGTCCAGGCCCCTGCCGTATTGTACTCGCGATGCCACTTGAAGGTCCACAACTGCTTAAGTCCGGCCCTTCTAACAGTCCGGTCAAGAAACAGTATGTTTACGATCCCATCATGCCGGTTTACGCAGAAACGCCTCATTTCATCAATACTTCCACCCGAGCCCTGCGCCCAGAATTGACCATTAAATTCCGGCGGTGTATCCTCGGGCCATACGGTGGCACTGGTTATCGCGCAATCCAGAAACAACGGTATATTGCCTGCACCTGCAACGTTGGGCGTCCTCCAGAGATATGCAGGCACTCGTCTGGCTACGGTCTGCGTTCCCTGGATATTCAAGACCCATTGATTTATCCCTAAGCTGTCGGACATGGTTTTGCCCTTGTTATCTTCCCGCGACCATGCTCCAAAGGGGGCCCGTCCTCCTTCATTATAAGGTTTCGTCGCCGTTGGGCAAAGACATATTTTGGGGTCCACGTAATAATCCTGCACTTCCTGGTGCCAAACCCATACCCTCTCAGGAAAATAGCCGTTATTATCTTCTGTGTACATCTGCCAGATAAGGCCCATTGCTTGAGATTCGACTGGCAGCCGACGGACTTTGCCTGTTTCTTAACGCGCTGCAGCGCAGGCATCAATATCGCCATCAATAACGCGATGATGGCAATCACTACTAAGAGCTCTATTAACGTAAAGGCCGCTCTGGGCTTGGCTATCTGGACTTGGCCATCCTGCGGACTGCGGAGAAGCCTCGCCCGAAGCTCCCGGGCTTTCTGAATTCGACTCTGACGTAATTGCACTTTGTCGCTTTGTTTATGTATCACGATGTTTTTTCCTCATGCATACTATAAAAGTAAACTATAAACTTAGAGTACAGGGTGTTTCAAATGAAATCTGGTTGCATCCTGATAAGCCTTGGCTACGGCCAGCACTTCTGACTCACCATAAAGTTTGCCGACAAAAGTAATACTGGTCGGTTCCTGCTTTTTGTTGAATCCGTTGGGCAGCACTACAGCCGGGTGTCCCGTCAGGTTGGTCAGAAGAAGGTTGTTTCCCACTCTGGACGGGGCCACGTAAACATCAACCTCTGACATAAGTTCGTGCATGGCCTTTATCACCAGCGTGCGCACACGATTGGCCTGTATGTATTCGACCGCGGGGACCAGGCGGGCTTCTCGAAACCTGTTGGGCCAGGCGTTCTTTATCTGGCGAACGAGCAGGGCATCCCGACCGCTTCTGGTCAGCTCATCGAAAGCGGCTGCCGCTTCGACGCTCAGAATAAACGCCATGGCATCGACAGGATAGTCCGGCAGTTCAATTGGCTTAAGGTCAGCGCCCAGGCGCCGCAGTACCTCCAGAGTTGCTTCGTCGTGCGCCTTGGATTCTTTGTCGTCGCGCTGTTGCTCAAAAGCGCTCTTGATGTAACCAATTTTCAAGTTCTTTATGCCTCGGCCCGTATCCCAATTAAAGGGCAAATCCACAACCGTATTGTCTTTGCCGTCAGGTCCGTAAATGGCGTTGAAAACCAGCGCGCAGTCCTCGACGCTGCGGCAGATGGGGCCGATTTTATCCATGGTCCAGCTAAGGGCCATCGCGCCATATCGACTGACCCGCCCGAAGGTCGGCCTCAGCCCGGTTACTCCGCACACCGTGCAGGGTGAAACGATCGAACCCCAGGTCTCCGACCCAATTGAGAAACCTACCAGACCGGCGGCGGTAGCGGCGGCCGGGCCGGCCGAAGAGCCGCTGGAGCCTTTCTCCGTATTCCACGGGTTCCGCGTCTTGCCTGCGAACCAGACGTCACCCCAGGCCAGCGCCCCCAGAGTTAATTTGCCCACCAGCACCGCGCCGGCCTCTTCCAGACGCCTCACGACGGTGGCATCGGTGTCGATAACCTGGTCTTTATAGGGCATCGCACCCCATGTGGTCTTATACCCTTTGACCGCCAGTAAATCTTTGGCCCCCCAGGGAATTCCATGCAGAGGTCCTCGATAACGACCTGCCGCGATTTCTTTATCGGCATGTTTCGCCTGCTGCCGGGCCAATTCCTCCGTCAAGGTTATGACACATCGCAGCTTGCCGTCGTATTTTTTTAGCCGGCCCAGATACATGTTCGTAAGTTCCAGCGAGCTAACTTTGCGAGATTTAATCAGTCCGGCCAGATTGGTAATAGTCCAAAATGACATGTCCTCAATGTCCGAAGGTTTTCTTGTCATTTCGGGCTTGCTTGCCTTTATCGGCAGCTGCTTTCTTTCAAAGGTCATACCGGGTACAACCGGATTGAACTGGAAGGCTGGAGTTACACTGTTGTCCAGCGGAACTTCGCGCATTTTCTCATAACGCTGCAGGTGCTTGTTTAGTCCTTCGACCATTAAATCCCGCTCGCGGTCGTCAAATTCCAATCCGGCTATCTGCTCAGCGGCCCGGAGCATCTCTTTAGTAACCTTGGTGACCTCCTCGGCTTTCATTTTTGCCCAGAGAGCACCCGGCAGGACCGTGGCAGACAATCCCAGGCCGGAGAAATACGCCAGGAAGCTGCGTCGGGCCAACTGCATTTGTTTAGAAGCCTTTGACGTTTTCGTTGAAACCGACATACCAGTTATCTTTCCTTCTTCAAATTGCGGTCGAATTCGACTCGTAAAGCATATAGTTTTTTCAGTATTCCTTAAACTTTCTCATCCATTCCGGCCAGTTCTCGGCTGTAACGCCGCCGGCTGTGGTCCAGAGCCCTGTCGTGTCGTACTCGCGATGCCACTTCAACGTCCACAGCTCTTTGAGCCCGATTTTTCTGACAGACCAATCCAGAAAAACGCCGTTTATCATCTCGTTGTGTCGGTTGACACAGAAGCGACCCATATTGCTACCCGCCTGCCACTGCTGGTCGTAATATGCCGGGGGTTCATTGGTGGGGTTTGGCCAGCCATCAATCCACTGAGCATCCAGAAACAACGGCACATAACCTGCGCCGCTAACATGGGGAGTCTTCCATCGCCTCGCATAGTTCTCTTGTGACTGCCCCACGCCGTCGGTGGTATTTCGAGTCTCAACCCAGCCGTTTATCCCATAGCTGCCATAATCGCCTTTTGTCAGGAAGTCTCCAGGATCGATGCCCCAGGCTCCGAAGGGGGGCCGGCCTCCCTCGGTATATGGTTTGGTCGCCGCTGGGCAGCAGCGCAAGTCCGGCTCCTTGTAGTACTGTCGCGTTGCATCCATCCACCATCGGCTCCCTTCTTTCCGGCCGACCCAGCCCTTCTGGAAATAGCCGTTGTTATCATCCGTGTACATCGAAAAGATAAGGCCCCATTGTTTTAAGTTCGTCTGACAGGCAACCGACCTTGACTGCTTCTTAACGCGTCCCAGCGTGGGCATCAATATCGCCATCAACAGCGCAATGATGGCAATCACCACTAAAAGCTCTATTAACGTAAAGCCATTTCGTTTGTACATGATTCTGCGTTTTTCTTGTGCGATTGTTTTTGGTAGTCCTTTAACCCTCTAATCAGTTGTGCCCAGCTCTCAACTCTTGCGCTGCCGCCTTTTGTGACAGAGAAATCGAAAAGGGCCGGGTCGGGAGCCTTACCACTTTGGTATTGGTGGTCCGCTTGGCCAGCTTAACTTAAAAGTGTTACCGGGCGGCCACGCTGAGACAAGGTCGACATGACCGTCCACAAACACCGCGTTGGCTAAACCGTGGTTCAAGTCTCCGCCCCGGGTGTTATGGTAGGTAGCGAAGCAATCAGTCGTACAATCAGGCGTGGAGCGCAAATTGTTATCATTGATAGCAGCATTGCTAATGCCCCCAATACGCCACGAATTTTCCTCAGAGAAGAAAAACACGTTCGCAGGATTCTTTACCTGG
>CAYGBH010000093.1:0-11879 GCA_964348055.1 uncultured Pirellulales bacterium | reverse complement strand
GGAGCAAAGGTCAGCCCCGGAGACATTATAGGCGAGGTTCAGGAAACAACACTTGTTATGCACAAGATTATGGTTCCGTTTGGCGTTGCCGGCACTATCCAAAAAATAAAAGAAGGTGATTACACCGTTGATGAGACTGTCGCCGTTTGCGTTACCGAAGATGCAACCAAGGTAGAGATAAAACTGATGCAGCAGTGGCCCGTCCGCAATGCCAGGCAGATAACAAAGCGGTTTGCGCCAAATAGAGTCCTCGTTACCGGTCAGCGGGTTATTGACGCCTTCTTTCCAATCACCAAGGGCGGGACGGCCTGTGTGCCGGGGCCGTTCGGAACCGGTAAAACAGTCGTTCAGCATCAGTTGGCCAAATGGGTCGACGCGGATATTGTGGTTTATGTCGGCTGCGGCGAGCGAGGCAATGAAATGACGGATGTCTTGACCGAGTTTCCGGAATTAAAGGACCCGCGCAGCGGCGAGCCCTTGATGCGACGCTCGGTACTCATCGCAAACACATCGAACATGCCCGTAGCAGCCAGAGAGGCCTCGGTCTATACCGGTATTACCATAGCTGAGTATTTCCGCGACATGGGTTACGTCGTGGCCTTGATGGCCGATAGCACAAGCCGATGGGCCGAAGCGATGCGGGAGATATCGACCCGTCTCGAAGAGATGCCTGCCGAGGAAGGTTACCCCGCGTATCTGGCGGCCCGGATTGCGGCCTTCTATGAAAGAGCCGGCCGAGTGCAGTGTACCGGCAGCCCCGAGCGCGAGGCAGCTCTATCGATTATCGGCGCGGTAAGCCCGCCGGGCGGTGATTTATCCGATTCCGTTGTGCAGGCAACGCTGCACGTCGTCAAGGTCTTCTGGTCACTCAAAGGCGAGCTTGCCTACCAGAGGCACTTCCCGGCCATTGATTGGCTGACGAGCTATTCCTTCTATAAGCAATATCTCAAGGAGTGCTTCGAAGATAAGGACCAGGGTCAGGAAATGGAAGATTTGATTGTCAAGGCAATGAGCCTGTTGGAGCAGGAGGCTGAACTCCTTGAGATTGTTCGGCTCGTCGGTGCAGAAGCTCTGTCGTCTGCGGACAGAGTGGCGCTCGAGACGGCCAGATCAGTCCGCGAAGACTTCCTGCACCAGAACGCCTTTCACAAGGTTGACACCCACACTTCGATGGAAAAACAGTACGAAATGCTCAAAACCGTCCTGCACTTCGAGACCCAGGCCCTTGCTGCCATCGAGGCCGGAGTTGAAACCGCAGAAATCTTCAAGTTGGCTGTCCGGGAAGAAATCGCAAGGGCAAAATACATCCCGCAGGATGATATAGCCAAAATTCCCAAGATAAGGGAGACAATTGAAAAGCAAATGAAACAATTACAAACCACAGCGGTCTCTTGAATAGAGCGCGATCTGTCATTGCGAGGCCTGCGAAGCAGGCCGTGGCAATTTCATTGTTACGTGTTAGATTGCTTCGTCGCTACGCTCCTCGCAATGACAGGGAACGTGAAACAATTGAAGAGCAGATGAAACAATTACAAACCACGAAGGTGTAAACAAGGTCTTAAGGATAAGAAAAACAAAACCAATAATCAATAGAAAATAATCAATAATCAATTACGAGGTTTTGAAATGCTGGCTGTAAAAGAGTACCAAACAGTTACGAATATCTCCGGCCCGCTGATGCTGGTCGAGATGGTTGACGAGGCTAAATATGGGCATATTGTCGATATCGAGCTCGGTGACGGCTCGATACGTCACGGTCAAATCCTACAGGTCGAGAACGACAAGGTTCTCGTCCAGGTCTTCGAAGGCACCCGCGGCATCGATGTCAACAGGAGCACCGTTCGGTTCTTGGCCAAGCCTCTGGAATTGGCCGTCTCGCCGGACATCTTAGGCAGAGTTTTCAGCGGGCTGGGCGAGCCGAAAGATGACGGCCCCGCCATCATCCCCGAAAAGCGGCTGGACATTAACAGCAAGCCTATTAATCCATACGCCCGCGATTATCCGAACGAATTTATCCAGACGGGCATATCTACAATTGACGGCTTGAATCCACTCGTGCGCGGCCAGAAGCTCCCCGTATTCTCAGGTGCAGGCCTGCCTCACGACCAGATAACCGCTCAACTCGCCCGTCAGGCAACGGTTCTCGGCAAGGGTGAGGAATTTGCAGTTGTATTTGCGGCAATGGGAATAACATTTGAAGCCGCACAATTCTTCATCGATGACCTGCACCAGACCGGTGCCATTGAGCGTGCGGTTATGTTCGTTAATCTTGCCAACGACCCCGCCATCGAACGGATAGCGACGCCGAGATTCGCCCTTACCGCCGCTGAATACTTAGCCTACGAGCTGGATATGCACGTCCTGGTAATCTTGAATGACATGACCAACTACTGCGAG
Source organism: uncultured Pirellulales bacterium (assembly GCA_964348055.1). GTDB lineage: Bacteria > Planctomycetota > Phycisphaerae > Sedimentisphaerales > Anaerobacaceae > JAUXAL01. The sequence goes on along the minus strand of CAYGBH010000093.1, from coordinate 9,482 downwards.
GCGCTTCGCGAAATTAGTGCAGCGAGAAAAGAGGTTCCCGGCCGAAGAGGATACCCCGGTTATTTATACACGGACCTGGCAACGGTTTACGAAAGGGCCGGGCGAATCAAAGACAAAAAAGGCTCTATTACGATGGTACCGGTATTGACGATGCCTGAGGATGATAAGACCCATCCCGTGCCGGACCTGACCGGCTATATTACCGAAGGCCAAATAATTCTGTCCCGTCCACTGCACAGAAAGGCGGTCTCGCCGCCGGTTGATGTATTACCGAGCCTCTCGCGACTTAAGGATAAGGGTATCGGCGAAGGCAAAACTCGCGAAGACCACGCCGACCTTTACAACCAGCTTTACGCCGCCTACGCCCGCGGCAAAGAATGTCAGGAGCTGGCAACCATTATGGGCGAAGCAGCCCTATCGGAAGAAGACAAGAAATATATGGAATTCGCCAATAAGTTCGAGGAAAGATACGTCTCGCAGGATTATTATGAGAACCGCTCGGTTGAAACGACCCTCGACCTCGGCTGGGAACTCTTGAGTATGTTCGAAAACGTCGAACTAAAGCGTATCGATATCAAACTCATAGAAAAATATATGCCTCGCTTCCGGAAAAAGAATCCGAAAGCGAATGAAAAAATCAAAAATTAAAAAGTAAAATGACAAATCAAAGTTTAGAAATCGAGATTGCTTCGGTCGCTTTGCTCCCTCGCAATGACATCTTGCATTTTGATATTTGAGATTTCTCGAGTTACGGACAACGAGCGACGAATTATGCTGACTACAGTTAACGCTACACGAATGGAGCTATTAAGGCTGCGTAAGCGAGTGGCACTTGCCAGCCGGGGTCATCGTCTGCTCAGCGAGAAGCGCGACGAGCTTTCCCGGCAGCTAATTCACATCGCCAAGCAAATACAGCCCTTGCGCAAGCGTGTTGAAGCTGAGCTTTTAGAGACATGCCGGCGGTTTATGCTGGCCCGTGCGACCATGGAGCCGGAAGATATAAAGGCCGCCCTCGAGGTCCCCACGAAGAAGTTCAGCCTAACCATCGAGTTCGCCCGCATCATGAACGTAAAGATGCCGCATCTGACCAAAGAGATATCCGGCGAGATTATCTGCTACGGCTTCGCGACGACATCCGGCGAGATGGACGTCGCATTGTTGGCTTTAGAACGTGCTTTCGACCATTTGATTGAGCTGGCTGAGAAGGAAAAGCAGGCCAGACTGCTGGCTATCGAGCTTCAGATGACCCGCCGAAGGGTCAACGTACTAGAGCACGTTGTCATTCCCGAACTACATGAGACTATCAGGTTCATTTTCGACAAATTAGCCGAAGCCGAACGCGACAACACCTCCCGCCTCATGAAAATCACCGATATCATCAGAGCATGATTCGTGGCTCGTTTTTTTTATCGACGAAGGCGCGGCATGAGCCGGCCTGTGTGATTCATATACTGACGGTATTGCTCCCCGAAATTATCGAGCATCATCTGTTCCTCTCGCGGGATGCGTATTAGACAGAAAGGAACAAAAATCGCCAGAAACGCCCAGCCGGCAAGCCAGTTCTCTATTAACAAAGCTTGTGCAATCGCCCACAACAGGTGAGCTGAATACATCGGATGTCTCATATAGCGATATACGCCGGCTGTTACAAGCGTGTGGCCTTCTCTTACCTGCAGTGTGCCCGACCAGTTAAGCCCGAGGTCAACGTGCGACCTCCACAGTAACAAAAGCGCTGCAGCAAAAACGGCCGTGCCCATCCAGCCCATCCATCGAGGCAGGTCATAATCCGCAAAGTCAAGCCATGACGTAAACAGATAAAACAAAGGCGCTGCCAGTCCCACCCCGGCAGCGCTAAGCAGCACAATATCGACCACGCTCCTGTGCTTGCTGGTTGCTTTGCTGCCTCTGGCTCTGAATGTATATACCTTGCGTATCACCAAGCCTATAATGAAGCCGGCAAGGAAAATAACCTCAAAAGAATTATAGACCTTAAGCAATTTGGTCAGACTCCGGGGAATTTTATAATCAATTGCATTTAGTTCTTGTAAATCAATTTTATTATTGTAGAAGTCACCGTCAAACAAATTCGTGGTCCCTGGCTGCGCCACAGGCTCCGCCGAAGGCGAACGTCGCTCATATCTCGTGACCGAAGGCGGCGCGGTTCTATCAGGAGTCAATCCGGCTGCGTGATTTGTATACTTCTTTCGCTCTGTTAAAATCAGCAATGCTTAAGTTCAGCCTGTCAAAAAGCTCAGCAGGCAGCGCGGTTGAAATGATTTCGCCGCTGGGGTCGCTAAATGAAACAAAATGCGAAAGAAATATCAAGCCGCCGGGAAAGCTGAAGTCGCTATCAAAAAGAGGTGTATGATGTCTCAAAACTCCCTCCTGAATGAGCGGCGATAGATTCCACTTCCGGCAGATCCGCATTCCAACATCGCAGTGGTCTGTCCCCAGTTCCTTTTGTTCCTCCTTAACAACCAATGACATCTTATCCCATAACGTCCCCAACACATGTGCACCTGTTTTGTTGCTTGCGACGAGGATGGCCAGCCGTCCCACATCATGAATCAGCCCCGCCAAGCCATAAATTTCACATTCTTCGCGCGGCATATTAGATATCTCAGCAAGAATACGGCAGCCCATCGAAATCTCTTCCGAGTGGTCAATATATTCGTTCAGATATTTCAGGGCGGCGAATTCATCCTGTATAACATGCCTGGCATACGATATCCCAATCAACTGCACCAAAGGCTGCATGCCCACGCTGTGTACCGCATCTTCGATAGTCTGAAAATCTTCAGCCCTGCCGAAATACGAACGTGCCAGACTCAACAGCTCGGCACGGAGTTCGGAATTACTCTCTATTCGGCGCAGTAATTCTTTGCCATCTCCACTCGGTTTTACCGCAGCCGACAGAAGTCTATCAATATCGGTTGGAAAAAGCGGCAGGTTATCAACCAATTGAGCTATCCTTTGAGATAGTTCTTCCTTTCTCTCCATGTTTTCCTCCGCAACAACTGATTTTTCTCCCTAACATCGCGGCGTCCAGAAAACCACAAATACCGGCCTGTTTTCTGCTCGCTTCTTGCCTTCTAACCACAAATTACTCACATTATCCGACAGTGTCAAGCCCCAATAGTAAATAGTCAATTAGTGGAGTTATTGTGAGCGAGTCCCCCATTCTTGCTTTCGCAAGAAAGTACGGGGGCTGATGTAGCACTCTCAACTTAGTCATTCGGCGTTCTTTGCTCGATGTTCGATATTCTTTGCTGTCATTCCCGCGCAGGCGGGAACAATAATCAATTTAAAGACCCGTACTCGCGTTGTACCCGCGAGAGTGAGTAGAGGAGGATTGTTCACTCCAAAGCCAGGGTGAAAAGCAGCTTCAAAACATCGTTCCTGGCTTTTGCAAATAATTACCAAATTTATCTGGATTAACACGCCGATAAGTGGTAAAAGGGTGGATATTTCAAGGTTCAAGGAGTAAATATGGCATCTGATAAGCTAAGAATGTACAAAACACCAAAATTCCGTAAGCCCCAGCTATTAATGGGTTTCTCGGGCTGGATGGATGGTGGTGATGTCTCGACAGGAACGGTAAAGTGCCTTATTGACAAGCTCGGCGCCGAAAAATTTGCCGAGATAGACGCCGAAGGATTCTACATCTACAGCTTTCCCGGCTCAATGGAAATAACGGCATTATTTAGACCGCACACGAAGATAGAGAACGGCCTGATTAAATGGTTTGAGGCGCCGACGAATGCGTTTTACTGCAGCGAGGAAAACGATCTGATATTGTTCTTAGGCAAAGAACCTAATCTGCAGTGGGAAGAATTTGTCAAGTGTATCTTCTCGGTGTGTGCAGAATTTGGCGTCGAAATGATATATTTCATAGGCAGCGTTGCCGGCCTGGTGCCTCACACGCGCGAACCGAGACTCTTCTGCTCGGCTTCAAACACAAAACTCAAGGAAGCTTTCCAGCATTACGGCGTAAAATTCACCAACTACGAAGGTCCGGCCAGCATCGTTACTTACCTGACGACCAGTTGTAAGCAGCGGGATTTGAGTATGGTCAGTCTCGTTGCGACCATCCCCGCTTACGTACAAGGTAACAATCCGAAATGCATAGAGGCCGTAACAAGACGACTGGTGGGTATGTTGGGGATACAAGTAGAGCTCGATGACCTGAGGACTATTAGCGATGAGTTTGAAAAGAAGTTAAGCGATATTGTGGAGGAGCAGCCGGAATTAGACAACAACATCCACAGGCTGGAGGAGGACTACGACAACGAGATTTTCAATAGCGAGATGGGTGACTTGAAAAAGTGGCTGGAACAGCAGGGAATCAGAGTCGATTAGCAGCTATTCAAAATTTTCAGCACGCGCTCGTCATGATGTATCGATATTACAAGGATGACGCATCTCCTTCTTGGGGGGTCTCTGGTATTGCCGTATGACATATTCAGCGTCTTGAAGATAAAGGCGTAAATATCAGCCTGTCGGTGCGTGTATCCGTCGGCCGTTTCAACTCGTCAAACCAATTGAGCACGACATGCAATTCTCTCACCTCAGAGTCATCATACTCAGCACTAAGAAGCGCTTGGCTTGTCCATGCCTGCTGTTGGCAGGTCGAGGAAAAGCCACCAAGCAAATTTACATCACCGCTCGCCTTGTCCCTGCCCCGTGTCAAGCTACGCGATGCTTTTCAATGAAATCGTCTCTCACTGCCGTGCCCAAACCTGGAACATCCGGCACCAGCACTTTACCGTCCACCATTTTCAGATTCACTTCGTACATGGATTGACCTTTTAAACTGCCTGATTCCAGATAGATAGCATTCGGCATAGCTGCCAACATGTTGAGGTTCCCTGGTCCGCCTCCATGACTTGCCACCTGAATATGAAAAGCGTCCGCCAAAGCCGCGATTTCCATCCACTCGGTCACCCCACCAGTACGACGGTTGTCAGGCTGGACTACATCCACGCCGCCGCGTTTAATAAGGTCGGCGAAAGCATACTTGGTGTACTCATTTTCTCCGGTGGCTATGCGAACACTCAGCTTGTCTCCCAGCTCTTCGTAACCGTCATGGTTGTGCGGCGGCAGAGGTTCCTCGAACCAGAATACCCCCAGGTCCTGGTAAGCCTTTCCACGTTCGAGAGCCGTTGAAACAGTGAACGCCTGGTTTGCATCGACCATCAGGTCGATATTATCTCCGACGGCCTTGCGTGCTGTTTTTAACCGACGAATATCGTCAGAAAGACTGCCTAATCCAACCTTTATCTTGACTGCGCGAAATCCTTCCTCAATAGCAGCCGAACAGCGTTTTGTAAATTCCTCCTGGTCCTCGTAATACCAGCCGACCATTGCGTAGGCAGGCACACGATCTGTAAAGGCCCCGAGAATTTTGTATAGAGGTTTTTCGAGCACGCGGCCAATAATGTCCCACACGGCCATATCTACTGCAGCTATGCCGAACTGAACCACTCCCGTAACACCGTGATATTCGGTCGCCCGCCACATCTTATCGCGTATCCTCTTGACGAAGAAAGGGTCTTCTCCCTTTATCACATCGAATAGTTCTTCGTTGATGATTTGAGCGACCAGTCGTGGGCCACCGGGAATTGTGCCGAAATACGTGTAGCTGTGCCCGGTTACCCCGATGTTCGTATGAATCCGCGTCACCACTCCACCTCGGTCACTAAACAAGTGAATCGCATCGCGACTCGGACTCTTGGTTTCAAAGGCAAGGACAAATGTTTCAACAGATTTGATCCGGACATCCGTTGCCCTGCGGTTCGTCTCGACCCCTGGTTTTTTCCTATCGGCAATTGCTTTCTGTGACACAAGCATTGAGGCTGCCGCGCCAGCAGCTATCCCGATTCCCGATCTGAAAAATTCTCTACGCGTCGGAATGTTTGGAGATTCGAGATTTTGTAGTTCCATTATGGTTTCCTCCAATCTTATACCCGCACCTACAGGCCGGGGGCCTTTCGGATTTGGGCGACCATACAGGGTCGCCCGTACAGATTTATTTTTCTCTTCCTGAAGCTTTACGAAGAGCCTCGAGAAATCCCGGGTGAACTTGAGATCCCAAACTTTGTGCCTTACCAACATCCTCCCACGCCTCGGCGTATTGGCCTTTATGGTAGTAGGCAATCGCCCGAATGTTGTAGGCACCGGCATACTCTGGGTTTATTGCAAGGGCTTCGTTCAAGTCTGAGATGGCCTGGTCATAAAAGCCTTTGTCGTCAAAGGCCACTGCCCGATTGTAATAGGCATCAGCATGCAGCGGGTCTATCTCAATGGCCCTGGTGCAATCCATGATGACCAGGTCATGTTCGCCTTTCCTGCGATGGGCATTGGCCCGATTGTTGTAGGTGTCAGCATTTCCCGGGTCTATCTCGAGGGCTTTAGTAAAGTCTGAGATGGCCCGGTCATACTCGCCTTTGTTATAATAGGTTATCCCCCGATTGACGTAGGCTCGAGCATTGCCTGGGTTTATCTCAAGGGCCTTATTGAAGTCTTGGACAGCCCGGTCGTACTCGCCTTTAGCACCATAAGCAGCCGCACGAATGCAGTATGCCTCAGCTAAACTTGGGTTTATCTCAATGACCTTGGTGAATTCTGAGATAGCCATGTCATATTCGCCTTTCTTCACATGGGCAAGCCCCCTATTGTAGTGGTCAACGGTTTTGTCTTTTTCTTTGTCTCTACATCCTATGAGGAATAGACAAAGAACCATGCCCGACCTGAGCAGTATTGTCTTAAACGTTTCTTTGTTCTGAACATGCATCATGACTAACCTGCCTTTCCTGTAGTTATATACTATCAAATTTCTTTGTTTTCTTCATCACTGAAATGGAAAATTCGGGTTTAAAAAGACTCGTAAAGCCCCGTCAAATACGAATTGGGCTAATTTGCGAAAATTTGTTGCAATTTTGAAATTTGGTCGTTAGTATTCGGCTGAAACGAGCCCTGTTAGATGGGCCTTGGGCCCAAGGATGCCGTCGGCGCCTGTGCGGGGGCGGGAACCCGAATACTACGGCGGGGCGAGGTTGTAGAAATGACTGAGCCGAGCAAAAATAGTAATAAAGGCGACGATACTGCTGTCAGCAAGGTGGCGAGCAATTTTGCTGACAGCTTGAGTGACGAGCACCGTATGCTGGTCGTTCTCAAGGCACAATTGTACGATGGGTCGTGGGAGCCGATGCTCGATGACCTGCGAAACCGCTTGGCGGATAAGCCGTATATATTTAAGCTGGCAGCTCGAATAGAAGACGACATCGAGCGGATCCAGGAAATGCAGAAATTTGAAGAGGAACATAATATCAATTTGACCGACTACGTTGAGCTGCCGTAAGAAGGGGATTCGGAACAAAAGAGAACACTGAATATCTAACAAGGAATATAGAAGGAAGGCAAAACAGAGAAAAGTGAGGCTCTTGAGTGAAACTGTAGTAAAACGGCGGTGAAAAGGTGAAGTTTTATTTTTTTGTGAGGGGCTATGAAAATGCTAAGAATGTCAAGATGCAAATTGGTCCTACCAGCGGTTTCTTTGGTTCTGTTCGCTGCGGCGAGGGCGGTTGGAGCCGAAGGCAGTTCGAGGTGGCTCGTTTCGCCGGAGCTGCTCGAACACGCCAAGCTGGAAATGCTGTGGGAAAACGAGCTGCCTATTAAGAAGACGGACAGTTTAGAGCGACTGCTTATCCTCGGCAATCGTGTATATGCAATTTCCGACCGCAATTTTATGATTTCCCTGGATACGGAAAAAGGAAATATGATATTCAGCAGAACTGTTGCGCCGGCTGGTTTTCCGATTGCTGGATTAAAGCTCTATGGTGATGAGCTTATTTCGATAGGCGGTAGCAAGCTGGTTCAGATTGATGCGGCATCGGGAGTTGAACGCCGGACCGTGGATGTGGGCTTCGGTATAATCTGTCCTGCCGCGCGGAACAGCTCGTATTTTTATGTGGGTGGAGTCGGGAATCGTTTGCATGTGCTGCGAGTGGAGGATTACGTTCAAATCTTTGAGGTGGCTGCCGAGAACCAGTCTACGATTACTTCAATCACCGCCGATGAGAGTTCCGTTATCTTTACTACTGATGCGGGTAATGTGATTAGTATTACGCCGAACAGGCCCAGGCGGCTGTGGCAATTCGACGCCGCCGGTGGTATTGCTGGGCCGATTGTCAAAGAGGGGATGTCATTGTTTTTTTCCAGCAATGACACGAACGTTTACAGGGTTGATATAGTCGGCCTGCTCGGGGCGAGACTGGTGTGGAAGTATCAGACTGCGGGGATGCTTGAGAAGGTGCCGCGTGTGACCGAAGAGGTCGTCTATCAATATGTCCGCGGCAAGGGTGTGACGGCGATAAACAAAGAAAGCGGCAAATTCATGTGGTCAGTGCCGGGAGGTGACGAGTTGTTGGCGGAAGCAAGAGGCAAAGCCTACGTGATTACAAAAGACAGGACCTTAGTGGTGATGGATAATGTTAGAGCCAAGAAGCTGTATTCAGTTAATTTTGCGGGAGTTTCGAGATACGCAGCCAATACGGCGGACCCAAGAATTTATATTGCCGATGAGCGCGGCCGGATTGCCTGTTTACAACCGGTTGAATAATTTCGTATTGCGTGATGCGTGATGCGTGGTGCATATCGTGGAGAACTGAAAAGCCAAAAGCTATCCCGAGCATAGCTGGACTTTTAGTAACCTAAATATCAAACCAAATTAAGAGATAACGTATGGCTTAAGAAAATCTTTGAGAGAAAGGAGCCCAAATGGACGTGAATATTAAGACGGCATTGGTAAGTGTTTCTGACAAAAGCGGTGTGGTTGACTTCGCCAAGAAGCTCAGCAAGATGAAAATCAAGATAATCAGCACCGGCGGGACAGCTAAAAAGCTGAGCGAGGCAGGTGTGAAAGTCACTGGTATTGAGTCAGTCACAGGCTTTCCGGAAATGATGGACGGCAGAGTAAAAACACTTCATCCCAAGATACACGGCGCTCTGTTAGGACTTCGCGACAAAAACGAGCATACAGCGGCTATGAAGGAGCATAAAATCGAGCCGATTGATTTGGTTTGTGTGAATCTGTATCCGTTTGAACAGACGATTGCCAAGGCCGATTGCACGCTGGCCGAGGCGATTGAAAATATTGACATCGGCGGGCCGAGTATGATTCGCTCGGCTGCGAAGAACCATAAGTTCGTGACGGTCGTAACAAAACCCGACCAGTACGATAAGGTCATCGAAGAGATGCAGAAAAACGGCGGGGCTGTGAGCGAGGAGATGCGCCAGTGTTTTGCGCGGGTGGCCTTTGCGCTGACGGCTTCGTATGATACCGCTATAGCAAAGTATCTTAACGGCAAAGCAAGCGTAGAGTATCCGGAGAAGGTTTCAATTGCGCTTAAGAAAGAAGCGTCGCTGCGCTACGGAGAAAATCCTCACCAAAGCGCAGCATTCTATAAGCTGCCGCCAAGTGG
>CAYGBH010000092.1:0-11914 GCA_964348055.1 uncultured Pirellulales bacterium | reverse complement strand
CCTGGATCTCTGAAATTGAATTCCAAAGATTGATTTCATTGCCGTATCCTATAACACATAAATAGCATGTGAATGTATCCGGAACATTGTAACATTGCAAATCGAGCGAATCAGGGCGTGTCGAACAAACCGGCAAAATGGGATTCCACGATCGTCCGTCCAAAGAGGCCGCCATGGAAAACTGATACCAGCGTTCATTGCCTCGATACCAAGCCATGGAAACGGCATCGACAATCGCCGGTGATTCCAATTCCAAATATAATTGCACGGGTTTGCCGTAGGCAAACCAGCGAGTCCCCAGTTGACCATCTGTCAGATACGACTCACTTTGAGTGCAATAGGTATCATCAGAGACCGCTGACTTTAACGGACACGGGTATACCGTTGATGTCGGCACGCCGTAGACCTCAATCCAATCCACTCGAGAAGATTGAGGACTGCCTCCACCCGCCTTGAGATCCGTAAAGCCGATTTCAACCACCTGTGTCACATTCGGGTCCTTAACCAAATCGCCTCGTGAAATGGTCCCTTCAAAAGACAGCTTATACCAATTGACATCCGGAATCGAATGCATTGTCACTTGCCAGTTTTCAGATTCGCCAACCAAAGGCTCTGACACTATCCAGGAACCATCCAAAAGACCGAGTGCAATACGAAGCGCATGATTTCCACTTTGCCGAGTCCGCCAGCGAACAGCGCCATTGACAGACAAATCCATTTCGCCCTCCGACCATGACAGGCCGGCCAACCAGGACGATTGAACCAAACCGGACCAGACATAATAAGGATCATTCTCAATATCGTCGTGATGGCTTTTTTCGAGAAACTCTTCCGCTCCGCCGTACAAATGGAGTGTCAATTCCGAATGTACGACATGTTCCTGAGTAATAGGAATCGCCCACGGCGATTGGGTCCAATCCTCACGGAACAACAATTGACGGGAAGGTTCTGTTGCATCTACCTGGTCGGCGAATAGAGGATGACCGATAGTAAGTAAGATCAAAAGAGCAATGAACATACCGCCGCATAGGATTCTATATAGTGCAATCATCGGTGCAACTCCCTTCATGAAATGCCAACAAACAAGCGATTTTCATCGACCCGAACGCATTCTAATCAAAACAACACATAATTATATCGGCTTCAATAGGTAAAATTCAAGGAAGACCTTAGCCGACATTTCCCATATGACGTCATAAACAGTCCTTTTGCATGCTCCGGTCTCCATAATAAGGCACTGCGCGGTTCGATTTCAACAACCCTGACCGTGAACTCAACCAATATTTCTATCAGAAAGGCCCATGAATACACCAATTTGCTGAAAACTGGGATTTCCATATACACTTCTCTACCTATTCGTCAATAGTAGTTCGACTGGCCTCCAGAGTACCGCTATAGGCTCCCATATTGACGATGCCTCCATTGCCCGACGGCTCGCTACCAATAGGGACAGTCGGATCACGTTATCGATGCAAGGGCTGTTCGTTTAATCTAATGGCGATTTCGCCGAAATCGCGTGTTGTTTTGACGCTCCAGTTACTTAGAACCAGCGCTGCCGTTCCAGCCCGAAAGGTCCGAAAGTACAGCAAGCTCGGCCATTGTTTTTGCCTATACCTGCTCCGGGACCACGAACGGCTCGCGGTATTGGCGCCTCAAGTATTGGTTTGCCTGCCCGGCAAATTCGCCGACAAGCCTTTCTTTGTCAGAATCCACCGTAAGCCAAGGCCCGAGGATTCTCGGCGTCTCGTCTAAGTTGACCTGGTTGAGCAGCAGATATTCCTGGAAACGGCTGAAGACGTCTGTCATAAGGCTGTTGCCCTTGATGGCCTCGGCTATCTCGTCTCGCGAGCCTTGTTGCCCGATTCGATGAGAGATGTTTCCCATGTGACACAGCGAAGTTGAGAGATGCCCTTCGAGAATCTCAGCATTCAAGTCGGTCGGTTTTCTACTGCGCATTGCGTTTATGAAGTTGGCGGCATGGTGTCCACTGCCGTCTTTACGTTTGAACAGCTTGATTTCTTTGCCATCGTTATCATAGGCCCAGGCGCCGGCGAAATAACCGCCCTCACAATGAATGACGACACCTCTGCGGATGCCGCGATAGTGATCGAATACCGGATCGTTTTTCTTGTGCGGCAGGCCGCGAATCTCAACAATAAGGGGGGCAGGCTTGTAATCGTAAAAGACTATCTGCGAATTGGGCGTCTGGCCGTCGTCGATATAACCGAACCGCCCGCCGATACTGATTACCCTTGTGGCAAGCTTGTTCTGGCCGAGTATCCAGCGGCATACATCTATTCGATGAGTCCCGTTATTGCCGAGTTCGCCGTTGCCGGTGTCCCAGACCCAGTGCCAATCGTAGTGCACTTTCCTTCGCATCAAAGGTACCAGCGGCGCAGGCCCTGTCCAAAGGTTGTAGTCGATATACTCAGGAACAGGTTGGGGGCCGTCGACCTTGCCGATGCTTTTGCGATCTCTGTAGAAAATGGTGCGAGCGCAGAGGATTTTACCGAGATTGCCTTCTCGAAGGTACTCTATAATCTGTGGCATGCCCGCATCGGAGCGGATTTGTGTGCCGGCCTGCACGATTCGCTTGTATTGGCGGGCGGCCTCGACCATTTTTTGGCCTTCCCAGATATTGTGTGAGACCGGCTTCTCGACGTAGACGTCCTTGCCCGCCTGGCAGGCCCAAATGGTAATAAGTGCATGCCAGTGATTGGGCGTGGCGATGACTACTGCATCGATATTCTTATCATCAATGATCTTTCGAACATCGATGTAGGCGTCTACCTTTTCGTTGCGGTCTTTGAACTTCTGGGCCTCTCCGTTCAGGATGTTTTTGTCTACATCGCACAGCGCAGCAATTCGTACATTTGTAATCTTGCCAAAGAGCTCGGCGAGGCGTTTACCCTGGCCCCAACCTTCCTGTCCGCTAAGGCCGACCACAGCCAGACGGACATCATCGTTTGCTCCGAGAGCTTTCGACCATGCCCTATTTGGCAGAGCTAAGGCCGCACCAGCACCGGCGGCAGTGGCCAGGGAGCTTTTAATAAGATCTCGACGTGTCAGTTTGCTCATAATTTTTGTTTTTCTTGTTAGTGCAGGTTCCTTCTTTTAAGAACGGAATAACCCTATGAGATATTGCCGTCAAGGTAGTTCTGTGTACGTTTGATAACTGAGCTGTCGCAGTCACTTACCGTCTTTGGGGAAATGCTTTTGAACTGAGATTTCCCATATACACTTCTCTACCTATTCGTCAATAGTAGTTCGACTGGCCTCCAGAGTACCGCTATAGGCTCCCCTATTGACGATGCCTCCATTACCCGACGGCTCGCCACTAATATGAGTAGTAGGATCACCGGTATCGATGCAAGGGCTGCCGTTTCGTCTAACAGCCATGCCGACGCCACCGGGTCCCAATGCCTGGCTGTAAATCTCTTTTCTAGTTTCTATTTACTTTCTTTTGCTTGGCTCTTCGGACTCGTTGGTCCTACTATTAAAATAAATTCCAAAATACGAGCAAACGGACGCTTTTTATTGAATTTCTTTTCAAGAATTCGAATAATTTGCGTAAGACCTTTCGACTGCGGAGGTTTCCAGTAAAGATCAGAGGCTACACCCAAATCATCCTCCGCAAGCACCGAGCAAAGAGCATCGGACTTGCTGGTCAGGAGTAAATATACCTGCTTTGGGTACAAGTGCTTGTACACGCCGCTGTTATGAAGACGATAAGGTCCTTTCGACTAACATTCTGCTGATGAAATATGAAATTGCAGGAATGGATTTTGAGATGGTTTCATAGGCTGGACACAGGCAAAACAACCATCGCCCAGAAAATATACAGACCCGGCCTTGGAGAGATTGGTTGCAATCATTAACCATTTTTGTATAATTACAGCGAAGCAGAGCTAATAGATGCTGATTTTGTCTTTGTTATGGTTACTGGAGGTCGCTTTCGAGCGGAACCCTATTGGTATTGACGAGCACAAATCTTAATGATGATGCAAAAGGGGTCGATAGGGCAACTACTATTTTTGCCGAATATGGTGACTTCATTCGTGCGATTATTCGTTACCGTGTTGAGAATGAAGCTCAAGCAGACGACATATTCCAAGACTTTTTCCTTTCTCTTATTTCCAAGCCTGTACCCACAGGCGTCCAAAATATCAAAAGCTATCTTTATAGAGCAATAACAAATGATATTGTTGACAGTACTCGCCGGTTAGATAACTACCAAAGTCGAATGCATAGATACGCTAAACGCCTTGAGTATTCCCCAACTGAAGATAATCCGGAAAAAGCTTTGATTAGGAAGGAGGAAACCGATAAAATAATCAGACTTATTGGAAGGCGATTACGGCGCAGCGAAGCTCAGGCGGTTATTTTACGACATAGAAACGACTACGGAATCAAAGAGATAGCAGTGGAAATGGGTGTGAACACTAGAACTGTGAGTGGGTATATTTCTGCAGGATTAAGGAAGATTCACCACTTTTTAAGAATAAGGTAGTTATAATGATTGCTCCCAACCTTAATTCGTTATGCAAGCAGGCTGAGCTTTATTACTATGACTTTCTCTCCAAGGAAAGACACGAACCTATTCCGGAATTTATCATTAACCACATAGAGAAGTGCCAACACTGCCAGGAAAAAATAAACCAACTCAAGGTTGTGTTAGCACAAGTAGAGGGTCATATCGAATTGGAGGAAAGCCACGTTAGCTCCGCTATTGGAGCCATGCTTAAACTTCACTTTGCCTACGTTGGAGAGCGAGTAACTTGCGAGACCGTAAGACCTTTTCTCCCTACGTTGTTAGACCCGGTCTTGGAGATTAGAATACCTACACCAATAACAGCACATCCGGACAACTGTAGGCAGTGTTCTCAAGATTTCGAAACAATCCAAACCCTAAACCTCAACCGTATGCAGTTATGCCGCTTAAGCCGGTTCTTGGCAGAGAAGCCCGCTGAAGATGGTGTTAACTGCTCGCAGGCTCGGGCTGCTATTTTTCGGGTTGTGTTAATGGATTTTCGCGAAAGCAATGCAGAGGTTTTGAAACACTTGTGCATGTGTCCGAATTGCCGGAAAGCCTTATGTCAGTATCGTGAAAGCGTTCGTACGGACCTGCTGCGTTACGAAAGGCCTCAAAAGGAATTTCCTTGTGAACAGGTCTTGGCGACCGACATTTTCGATTTCTGTCTCCCCTACGGAATTGATCCAGCCGCTGACCAGTACGCCAAATTCCGGGAATCTCTCGCTTCGCACTTGCGCCGTTGCCCCGTGTGTCTGGCCAAAATGCAAGAGCTGCATAATACCTTGTACGGAATTGCTGAAAGGCCCGAATCTGAGGTCGCTACAATGTACCACATAGATGATTCTGCTAAAGCCGGAATACTCAGCGAATCTGACGACCTTTATGCTGGTTTTCCGATAAGGGTAGAGGTTATAACTCGTGAAGACCAAGTAAAGGCTAAGCAGTTAGCTCCGACCATTAATTTTACCACCGCCTTGAAGCGGAAAGTAGCCACAATGAACCTGAGACAGGTGGCCAAAGTCGGTGTTGCAGCCGCGGCAGTCATATTAGTAACGGTTGCTCTACTGCTCAATGCACCAACTGCCAAAGCAGTCACCCTGGAAAGTATCTATAATGCCCTTGGGAAAGTCAAAAATGTCTATATCTCAAGTTTTGTCCCTGATAAGACCGAGCCAACACAAGAAAAATGGATATCACAGACGTTAAATACTTATATAACCAAAACTGGAAAATTGTTAGTCCTGTGGGATCTCGAAAACAAGCTTAGAAAGACAAAACAGTTGGGTAGTGATTCAGTCGAGATAACACCACTGTCGGATGATTTAATCGCTACCGTCGAAAGAGGGATAACCGGCTCTTTGGGCTTAATGCCATTTTATGAAATGTCTGAAATTCCTGAGGGCGCCGAGTGGAGCCGCGTAACCGACGAAGGCTTAAAAACTGTTGGAAAGGACACCGGGATTTATGATCTGACATGGGTTGAAAAAACATACGGCGGTTCCGAAGTATTCAAGAAGTGGCGATTTTTTGTTGATTTCCGAACAAATCCCGTACAGAGAATCGAAATTTATAGAAAGCGACATGCCGAAGGTGAATACACTTTGATATCGGTGAAGATGGTTGAATATTTGAGAGAAAGCGAAATAAACACTGTTATTGAAGAGGCTTCTTTTTAGAGTAGTAAGGTCTTTACCTCATTTAACTACTTAGTTTCATTCTGGCACCCAGAGGGGATGGAGATTTTTATAGCCATCATTAGTCTTCTCAACAAGTAAACCATCTGCTTTTATTCGACGTGTATGCCCATCTACAAATCCAATATTGACTGTTTTGTTCGGGTGTCGGCCACGTATAGCGTGCCATTCCTGGCCCGGCCATAAATCTCTTTCCCTGTTGATTCTGAGGCCTGGTATATAAGCGGCATCTTCAATTATGGTGTTATCAAGGGGAACGGGAGGAGCATCCGTTGCGTGCCACCAGTTTATCATACTGTAACCACTGTCTACTATGAGCAGGGTTTGGGCAGGGCTTGGTATATCGCTGATGCCTAAAGGCGTTCCAACAAATTCGGCATGGCTTCTGCGACCACGCGAGCTTTTACACACAGACTGGTTAACACCGTAATTTCCACAAAGGATATTGTTTTTAAGCTTCGGATTTCTCAACTGCTTGGACGGACAGCGAAGCACAGTTTTTTTGGCTTTGTTTTTTTTGGAGTAATCAGCTATATAGTTAAACCACCACCATCCTCTTCTATCATACTTAGCATCTCCAGGATAGCCACCCGGGGGTCTGTTCAGAGGAGCGGTATTGAGAGCATAAGGGAAAGCTTGGTTTTCAGTTTCGTACATAGCTAAACCAAGGACCAACTGCTTAATATTTGAACCGCAAAGAGTCGCTTTGGTGTGCTCTCTTGAATTTCGCAAGAGAGGTACCATCATAGCCATAAGAAGAGCAATTATTGCCATAACCACAAGCAATTCGACAAGCGTGAAACCCATGCGCCTCATAATTTATCATTTTATGATCGTTCTTCTTATGAGTCAACATAGATTAAAAACGCCTTCTAAACATCTGTTCTGGTCTAAATCTGCTCGTTTTGACCTTAGCGGCTTGTGTTCCACTTCATATCAAGACATCTGTGACCAGCCATTATGAAAAAAGGCAGGTAGGACCTTGCCCGACCTGCCCACCTTGCTACCTTGGCAACTTACCTAACCGCATGCCCGCATATAGTAGCACGTCCATTCCCCTGTTACGTCACAGACCTCAGGGTCATAGGGATCTTCTTCACAGGGACTTTCTTGGGAGCTAAGCATACGAGAGCCAGCGCAGCTACCACTCGGGGCTTCCTCGCACCCCCACCGTTCCTCGTACTCCACGTATGAGCCGCCGCATTCTCCAAAGGCATCGTCGCAATATTCCACATCGTATTCCTGGAGTAACTCCGTGCAGTCGTACCCTTCGCCACCGATTACGTTGTGTAGCTGGCTATCGTCAATTTCAGTAAAGTTGCCTTGTAATTGTATAGGCTGATTGGAGACCAAAAAGGCCGTGCCCTTGGCCCAGTTCATTTTTTCAAAGAAGTTAACGTCAGTGCAATAGTAGAATTTATTACTGGCCAGATCTATACTCCAGACGTACTTAGCGTCAATGTCTTCAAGTACAACGAAATGGTTCTTTCCGGGAATATGCAGAATTATCTCGCAGCCGCTTAGACTTTTGAGAGTTTGGATGTCGGTCTTAATAGCACGGCAATAGAGACCCAAGCCTTGTGCAAATTCCTTCATTGGGTAAAGACTTGTGGTTTTATCCGGTTTACTTACCAGTTGTACCAGTTCTTGATCAGCAACGTCTCTGCCCAATCGATCAGCTGCATATTTTAGTGCTACTGTTGCGCAGTTTTGGGATTGCATACTTTCATTCGCCGCAAGCCCCAATCTCTCAGCCAAGAGCTGGTCTGTGTCAATTATTCCTGAGTAGAAGTACATTGCTGGCTTATCGGTAACGTTAGAACGGTACTCTATTAATGCGGCGGTTTCATACTCAACGTTGAAGCTTCCAGGCATAGGAGCATCACCACTAATACTGGTAAAGTCCCACAGGTCACTGGCTGACAACTTGTTCGTCCAAACATCGTATTGCTCTATCAAAATAGTAGTAGGAACCCAGTTGCCTGATATCAGGCGGTGGTTACCATACTGTGTGCGGGTAACCACTTGGTCCTGCTCACTTATTGAAGACGATATCGCAGCGTAATCTTTTTGCGGGTCCAGCACAAAAACCATTTCTGAGCCATCTGAATTGTTAATCGTTAGATGTATATGAGTTTTACCATCGACATCTTTCTCAAGAGCGGAGGATTCGGCCGTAGAGAGGTTCTCGTACGTGCAATAGCCGTATCCCCAGGGAATGAGCCCCGCCGTTAACGGGCCATTGACAACGTGTGGAGTGGAACCTGTCGAATCAACAAGTGCCTGATTGGCAGATAGATAGTACCTTGTATACTTGTCACCATCCCATACGAATATGCGCCTATCGTTCCAATCTCGCTTGAACTCACGAGTCATGTAATTATCTCTTAAGTCCGCGCCCGGCCTTACAGAGTCTGAGCGTGAGTCTACATTGATTTCCCAATAGAATCTATCTCCATCAAATTTTGCAGTCACGGTCGAATTCATTGTATATTCGTTAGACAATTCGTAACGAACATTGAATGGTATAGCCTCAAGTTTCATTTTCTGGTTTTCTTCGGTTCGTTCTCGTTTGTTTGGCGTGTTTCGATATTCTTCAACCTTTTCTTTGATTCGATTGTCGATCTCACTCGAGTTTGTTGTTTGTGGTGCTCTGTATTCTTCATGTCTTGCCTCAATCACCCCTGCGGGTATCCAGGTTTTTCTTGGTTGGCTTGTTAGCTTCTCAAAGATTTGCAAAATCTCTTTTCTGTCCAGCGCGTCCGCGAAGGCAATAGAACTGACAAACAATGAGAGAACAATCGTTAATGCAAAGTGTTTTCTATTCATAATTACCTCCTCTATTTAAGTTTAGTTTTGGAAAAGATGTAACTGCATCAACAAAATATTATTATCAGGCAAAAATATCGGATTCTTGTTTATTGATAAAGCGTTCCTAAATTAGAAAATGTTGGTTGTTTTTTTGGTAAGTATCCATAAAAAAAGAAAAAGTCGACCAGGGTCCGTGGTGGATAACATTTAGTTCAAAAGCCACCACGTGCCAATGAGTTAAGCGCTACTCGCAAATACTCGTGGTGCACCGCACAATACGGAGTGCAATTTACAGGATATGCACAACCAGCGCTGGAATACTAAGCCACTGTCGCTATTCAGTGCATTCAAGCCAATAATCCACGAACAGTGCTAAATCGTTAGAGTCAATATTGCCATCAGTGTCGATATCAGTTCCTCCGCACTGGTTTGGGTCGTTACAATCCACCGCTTGCCAGTATGAGGCGAGTATAGTAAAGTCGGCAAAGTCAACTTTGGTGTCCTCATTGAAGTCACGTGTATGGACATGTGAAAACACGAGATCATAGACGGGGTAATCCATACCATCTGGTTGGTTGTAATCGTAGAATCCCACATTGCAGGTGCCTACACTTGTAGCAGTGTAATCAATGATAAACCAATCCCCGGCCACTGCGCTTGTATGACTATACAAGTCAAAACCACTTCGAATATCATCTTTCCAACCACGAACACGAGCTCTATCACTTGCTGCCTCTAGATGGGAGCCTTCCCAATCATGGGTGGTGTCATTGTAATCTCTGGCTGATAGAACACCGTAATCCCTATCTGTCCCGGCAATAAACAGCCCACCGTCCCAAAGCTCAGCGATATCAGAATCGACAATGATTGTAAGCTTCGTTCCGACCATGATATCTCGATACACAAAAGGGATGTTGGGATCAGATAGTGGAAGAGGCGTGTAACCGTTAGCCAGGCATACTCTCGTGGAAACCTTCCCTCTGGCCACCGAAACCATAGTAAAAACCAAAACTAATAGCATTATCTTCTTCATAATTTATCTTCTCACCATGAAAATATTTTTGACAGTTGTCGATGTGTACAAGGTTGGAACGTTGACTGTTGAAGAGTACGAAGTACTTCATTATCATTCACCATCTGCCTCCCAATAATACAATTCAACATAGTATACAAATCCATCATACAGGTCAAGGTAAAAAAAGTTATAGCTGCTTTTCAATAGCAAACAGTTCAAGTTTAGAGCCAAGGCCCCCAATTTTCTACAGCCAGCAGCCTTTTTCTATCTTTCTTAAACCACCCGAACTCTATTTTTACAACTTTTTTGTAAATTTTTACAAAATTTTTTAGAAAATGGACCAACAATAGCGTTATCAACTACGCCTATTTTTTATTAGATGTCTTCTAGGCCATTAATGCATTACGGATGTGGCTGATGGTAATAGAGCGCAGATAAAATACGAACAATCGTGGAGGCATTCATGGAACGAAGTAGAATTAGCAGGATGATCCAGATTGTGACAGCATTGCAGTCAGGGCAAAATAATCGGATTGTTGAATTAGCAGAGATGCATAGAGTGAGCAGGCGAACGATTTTTCGCGACCTGAAGATACTCAACCAGATCGGTATCCCTTACCGATATGATGCAAAGACCAGCACTTATTCTTTGGATTCAGGTTTTTTCTTACCTCCTATTAGGCTAAACCGCAAAGAAGCAATGGGTTTGCTTCTACTTGCTTACGAAGCGACAAATTATATAGAAACGCCCTTCAAAAACGCGACTTTGCTCGCTGCAATGAAATTGGAAAACAGTCTTCCCGCCGAAATAAGGCGATATTGTAATAATGCTCTTCGATACATATCTATAAAAGCCGAACCCCAGGTAAGGATGGATTCGCTCGATAAAATATTTGTACAATTGCAGGAAGCTATCTCAAGAAAACGAGTCGTGAACATTCGTTATTATCTCCCTCGTGAACAGAAAAACACAGTAATTGATTTGAGCCCCTATCATTTGCTATATAATGACCACACATGGTATGTACTTGGCAAGTCCGACCTTCACAATAGAGTCCGTGCTTTTAAGCTTAACCGGATAAAACAACTTAACACGTTAGATAAATGTTTCATCAGGGATAAGGAATTTGACATCCAAGAATACCTTGGCAAAGCCTGGTCCATGATTCCAGAAGGCAGACTCTACGACATCAAACTCAGGTTTTTGGCGGAAGTGGCCAATGATGTTGCTGACGTTCAATGGCACAGTACACAAAAAGTTACTTTTGAAGACGACGGTTCTGCAATCGTTGAGTTCCGCGTTGATGGGCTCAATGAAATAACCTGGTGGATTCTGAGCTACGGCAGTCAAGTACAGATTCTTGCACCAAAAATACTGCAACAGAAGATTATCCAGATAGCCCAAAAGATGGAAAAGGCCAATGCATAAAATTATACCGGCGGTGTCAGTTCTTCTGGAGGCCTGTGTTGAGCACAAGAATGATTGAACCTTCTTGTGAATCTGTACAAAACCCAAGCACCAGCCTACGGTTGCAAATGCGCTCTTCGCTAAGTCTAAAGAGCAGGGCATATACGAATGTTGCTCCTGTCTTGTGCCATGCAGTAAATCAAATACCGGAGGCAAAAACACAGTGAGAATCTTTGAGCCTGCCAACGATGGCTGGTAGCTTTGTCGTAAGTCTCGCCCGATACGCATCATAAAGAATATATGCCCTTCCTCAAAGCAGCACCGCAACCCAAAGCCGAAGGCCGAACCTGCTGAACAAATAATCTCAGCCAAAGAGAACATTGTTTTGCCTTTGAAATTGGCCTTGTTTTGGCTTTGTTTTCACCAAGTGTCCAATCGCTTATATTTTCATA
>CAYGBH010000091.1:0-11957 GCA_964348055.1 uncultured Pirellulales bacterium | reverse complement strand
CGAAAAATTCCCTGTCGCCGCTGATAAAGGTTAACTCGCGAGACAGGCAGGCACGAATCAGGATGATCAAACCTAAAACTTCCACTACAATCTGGGTTATTGCAATGTCCGGCGCTCGTAGGAACAGAAACATTAAAGAGGCGCCAAAGCCGATAGCGCCGACACAAATCACAGCACTTAATAGATATCGTGTCTCCACCGCAATAATAGCCGCGATTATTATAAACAGCAGTAAAATGTAGAAAATAGCCATTGTGTTTGTCCCTTCCGTCATTGCGAGGGCTGCGAAGCAGCCCGTGGCAATCTCATTCGTTAAGTTTTAGAGATTGCTTCGCTCCACTCGCAATGACAACGTTACCGAATCTCACAAACTATAAATATAATTACCAGTAATCCCAAAGTCACCCAGGTCAAATACATCGGCAGCACGCCGGAGTGAAGCCATCGCAGAAAACCTGTCAAAGCCAGGCCGCACCTTCCGCCCTGATCATATGTGTCAAAATGTCCTTTTTCCTGGCTGATGTAGAGCTGTCTCAAGCCGCCCATAGAAGAAACAGTTTTGTAGAAATGTGTTCCCGGTACCGTCATTTGTTCATTAGTCTGCACTTCGCCACAAGTCCAGGTGGGTACGATTCTGACCATTTTCGACAGCTTCCCGATGAGCCAAATTAGCACGCCAAGACCAATCCCGACTGCTATCAGGATTGTAGCGAGTCCGGATTCCCAGGTGCCGAAGATTACAGTACCCGGTTCTATGTCCAAGGCAGGATAAATGAACAGCTTTAGCGGTACGTGATAGAAGATTCCGAAGAACACACAAAGCAAAGCAAGCACAGCCATCGGGAACTTCATAGGCAGCGAAACTTCTTTTACATCTTTGAAGTCAGAGGGCAAACGTGAAAGAAACACTGAGTGTATGATTTTTACCGAATATGCTAAGGTAAATGCACCTCCGAAGATAGCACAAATGAGCCAGATGGGCCATAGTTTAGCAGCGGCCCCGGTTTGTGTGGTTCCCATTTGAATCACGCCCTGGTAAACCATCCATTTGGAAACAAAGCCGTTGAACGGCGGAATGCCGGAAACGCTCAGAGCCGCGATGAGAAACGCGGTAAAAGTCAGCGGCATTTTTTTGCCCAGGCCGCCGAGCTCATCCATCTCAGCAGTTCCGGTCTGCTCTTCAACCGCACCTGCCCCAAGGAATAAACAACATTTGTAGATTGCATTATTCAACATATGAAATACTGCACCGGCAAGCCCCACGGCTGTCCCGGTCGCTATGCCTAATATCATGTAACCAACCTGACTAATCGCAGAGTAGGCCAACAGTTTCTTAATATTGTGCTGCACTATTGCTATCATCGCAGCAATAATAATTGTTGCCGCACCGATAATCGCCAGGACAATACTCAGAGCGACCGAATCAAGTACGAATATCTGCCGTACGATTATTACCAGCAGATAAATTCCCAAAAGTTTATCGATTGCAGCAGGCAAAAGTGCCATTACTGAGACCGGGGCATATTCACCGCTGGTAGGCAGCCAGGTGTGCAAAGGCATTGCACCTGCTTTGGTAATGGCCGCTACCATAAGCAGCAAGAAGGCTATAATCGGCAGTGCGGAAGTTGTCGTCAGGCTAATATCCGAGATGACAAAGGTACCCGAAAGCGCCCATACCATAAACAAGCCGAGCATAAAAGCGGCATCAGATGCTCCTATCATTGCGAAACTTTTTGTCGCTGCAAAATTGGAGCCTCTGCCCCCTGTGGTTATCAGAAGATACAGCGAAGCTGTAACAATCTCCCAGAAAACAAGCAGAAACAATAAGTGATTGGAAAGCAGTATTCCTGCTGAGCCGCCTATTGTAATCAGAACAGCGCCGTAATAAATATTCGGGGCTCGTCGCTCGTCGTTCGTCGCTTGTGATTTCAGTGAATATAAAGCTATTAACAGGCCAAAGCCCATAGCGAACAATAATATAAAGCCTCCCAACGTCGTGACACTCAGCAATAAGTCTAATTTCAGGTTATCTATCTGCAGGATAGGCCAAGTATACTCGGATTCGCCGCTGATAAATATGCGAACGGCTAATACAAATGTGATTACTGAAATAATCAACGCCAATGCCCTGGACATAGACTTCATTTTGTTCGGCAAAAACAGCAGCACAAAGCCTACAATCAGCGGCAAAAAGACAAGGATACATAGAATGTTCATTTCCAATTTATAAATCCTCCATCTTTAATTCAGGCGCGCCCATTTCCTTATTTATTCGTGCCGTCTTCTCACGACTCAATCGCAGTAAAGTATCGTAGTCGTGTATTACGCTGCCGTGCCGGTCAACAACAGCTAATCTTTCGGTACAACTGTAACAAGGATCGACCGCAGCAAGTGTAAGTGTAACATCGGCAATGTGCTGACCAATGCACGAGGCCTTGAACGAGGGCACGTTAACATAACTTGGCGCTCTGGCCTTGTGGCGGACCGGCCTGTTGCCGCCGTCACTGCGGACGTAATGGAACGTTTCGCCCCTTGGTGCTTCAGCGTGCCCGACCGCCTCGCCCGGCGGGATTTCCTTGACTTCTGTGGTAACAGGACCGTCAGGTAGGTTTTTCAGGGCCTGTCTGACTATCTTAATGGATTCGAAGGTCTCCAGAAGGCGGACAACAGCCTTTGCAAAGACGTCACCTTCCTGTTGGACAATTACATTCCAATCCAAGAGGCCATAGGCGGCATACGGGTCGTCACGCCTTACGTCAATACCAACGCCACTGCCTCTTGCCGTCGGGCCTGTTACGGCATAGTCGACAGCGGCTTCTCTGGTTAAAATACCTACGCCTTTGAGCCGGGCGTGCAGAACAGGGTCGTCGAGCACCGCTTTGGTCAGCATCTCCGTTTTCTTTTCGATCTTGTCAAGCTCTTTTAGTATCTTGGGGACAAGCTCGTTGGGGACGTCTTCTCTGCAGCCGCCGACTTTTACATTCCCGTAGTTGTTTCTGTTGCCTGTTATCTCCTCCAGCAAATCAAGCACCGGCTCACGATACTTCCAGGCCCACATAAAGACGGTATCGTAGCCGATAAAATGCCCGCCGAGACCTACCCATAATAAATGACTGTGGATGCGCTCCAGTTCGTTAATAATCGTTCGCACATACAGGGCTCGTTCGGGCGGCTTTATGCCCGCAATATCCTCCACAGCCTGCACGTAAGCCAAAGGATGCGTGGCTGAGCAGATGCCGCATATTCGCGAAACCAAAAAAGGCACTTGGTCAAACTGCAGAGATTCGCTGATTTTTTCTACGCCGCGATGGTTATAAGACAATCGCACGTCGATGTCCGTTACAATTTCGCCATCGACCGTAAGTTGGAAGAATTCCATTTCTTCCTGCAGCGGATGAAATGGGCCAACTGCAAGGACAGGTTTTTTGACGGTTTTCTTCATTTTTTTCGGTTCCTTCGTTCCGCTCAGGACAAGTTTTTCCTCAACGGATAAACACCCTCAGGCCAATCATCGGCCAGAATCAGTCTTCTCAGATTGGGATGATTTTTAATATCGATTCCCAATATGTCGTGTATTTCTCTTTCTATCCACTCGGCGCCTGGTAAAAACGGTGTAATAGATTCAATCGCCGGATTTTCTCGGTCGCGGATGAAAGCTTTTAAAGTAATCACACAACCGGTTTGGTCGTAAGAATAATGATAGAGAATTTCAAAACAATCGTCAGAATCAATGCCGGTAACAATTGCAAACCTGCAGCCGACATCTTCAAACAAGAACTTGTTGATTTCATAGCTGTTTTCGGCCTCACACGAGAGGTATATTCTACTGTCCATCGGTTGCTCGAATGCCGTGAGCTTGTCTTTTATTTCTGACAGTTTGTTATTTAGTTCTTCCTGTTTCATAGTTTTGTTTCTCGTAACACATTACGCACGACGGATTATAAAGCCGACAGCGCCTTGACTACGCCGGATATTATGGCCTCCGGCTTGGGCGGACAACCAGGCACATAAGCAATAATTGCGTTAGGGTCTTCTTCTCTGATTATTTTGTCCACGGGCCCTTCGACGTGATACCCCTCGTGGAATATACCTGTACCACAGGGACAGGCACCCACGAGAAAGACGACGCAAGGTTTGGCGGTCTGGCGATACACTTCTTTCAGGCGCGGCACCGCCTGGCGCGTTCCCACGCCGGTTACCAGCAGGGCATCAGCGTGTCGTGGGGAGCCGACCAATTTGATACCAAACCTTTCAACGTCAAACTTCGGAGTCAGCAAATTTACAATTTCAATATCACAATTGTTGCATGCGCCGACATTAACGTGAAAGACCCAAGGCGATTTTTTTAACGACCATATTTTCCAGCTCATCAATTTACCTCTTCGGCCCTTCGGCTATGCTCAGGGCAAGCTTACAACCAGCCGATACCGTAGTAACTACCTATTGTTGCCAGGATAATTGCAGCAACCAAAGCAATCCCGCAATAAACCCAGAAAAACTTCATTGCCTGGTCGATTCGTACGCGCGGGTTTGTATTCTTTATCAAAATCAACAAAACAACTATTAATACATACTTGCCGATGCCCCAGACCAGTGACCATCCTGTCGTACCAAAGCCGCCGAGGAAGACCGTTACCAAGAACAGCGGAAGAGCCACGAGCATCACCGCGTGCATAACTTTCCAGACGGCAAGCAAGGCTCCGGAATATTCTATCAGTACGCCGCTGGCAACCTCTGTCTCTGCCTCGGCTATATCAAAGGGGACAAACCCGAGTTTCGCTTGGACACACAATAAAGCAACCAAAAACGCCAGCATTCCGGATATGCTAAGAGCCGGTGCCTGCAGTGCGATTGTAGCTAACTCGAGCTGTCCACCGGTTTTTATAATCACCACGATAAAGGCCAACACCAGCGATAGCTCATAACCCATAACCAGTTTCATTTCCCGACTTGTGCCGACCGCTGCATGGGGACTGCCGCTGGCGGAGCTGCCGAGAATCAACGCCAGCGAAGGCAGCACCATCAAATAAATCGCTACGATGATGTCACCGATAAAGGCCGTCTGAGCAACAGTTATTCGCCAGAGTATTATCGAAAGCAGTAACACTCCCGCCAGGCCGACGAGAGGTGCCGCCATAAAAACAGTTCGCTGAGCGTCCTGCGGCACGAGTATTTCCTTACCCATCAATTTCATAATGTCATAGAGCGGCTGACAAAGCGGTGGGCCAACACGCCACTGTACCAGGGCGCTGACCTTACGAACTATCCAGCAGGCGACCAAACCGAGAATAACAGTACCCGGAATGACAACAACCCAGAACAAAATATTTAATGGGACACTCATTTCTTTGCCTTTTCCTTTTCCCTTAAAAACGGCTCCCAAAGAACACCGCCGGATACTTTAACAACGATATCTTCGAAGACCTCTACCAAATCACCCTCCACTTTAACCTCTTTGTAATCTATACTCCCGTCTTCAGAGGTAGCAACACATAACGGCTTTTCGCCCTCCTTTAATCGGCCCTTGGACCGGTCGCAAACACTGCTCGGAAAAGGTATCAAATCGGTATATACCGTTCCGAACGGACAGGCTATCGCACAACTGCCGCAGCCGGTACACAACATATTTGCCCGTTTAAGAACGCCAGCATCATTGTTCTCTGTCGGCACCTTTTCCAAGGCTCCTACGGGACAAGCAGTGATGCACGGTGCCGCTTCGCACTTGCGACAGATCAGGGCGAAGCGAATCATCTCCAACAGCGCGTCGACGCCTTTGTTATCAGGGTGGTGCTTATATGAACACCGTACCTTCGATTGGCTTTGAGGTTTGCATTTTGCCAAATCGATTATTAACTTCTTACCCATACAAGACCTCGTTTTGCTCTTAATCCCAGATATTCGGGTAGTCCTTTATCTGGGCATACGTAAAGACAGGACCATCCTTGCAGACATAATACTTGCCAATCATGCAATGGCCGCATTTACCTACTCCGCAGCTCATATTCTTTTCCATCGAAAGATAAATTTGCTCAGCGCCGAATCCAAATTCCAGCAGCTTCAAGGTGGTGAATTTCATCATAATCGGCGGACCGCAGACTACCGCTACGGCGTTTGCAATATCCACGTCGTCGCCTTTAAGTATATTGGTTACCACGCCGACATTGTCTTTCCACTCGCCGTTTGCTTCATCGACGGTAAGTTTCATATGCACACCGTCGATTTTTTGCCAGGAGTCGAAAAGTGTTTTTTTATAGATAAAGTCGTCAGGTGTTTTGGCTCCGTATCGGCAAACCACAGATTTGAGATCCTTTATTCTATCGACGAGGGTTAGGAACAAAGACCTGATTGGTGCCAAACCTACACCACCGCCGACGATGTAGACTTCTTTGCCGGCAAAATCATCAATCGGATAGCCATTGCCATAAGGCCCCCGAATGCCGATCTTTTGTCCCTTTTTGCACTCGTGTAACAAGCCCGTCACCCGCCCGGCTTTCATGATGGTAATGTCCATCTTCTCAGTGTCGGCCGGCGACGAAGAGGGGGTAAACGGTGCTTCGCCTTCGCCCGGCAAAGTCAGCTCCACGAATTGGCCTGTCCTAAACTTAACTTTCTCTTCCGGCACAACGACAAAAGTCTTAATCGTCGGAGACTCATCTACAATATCGACAATCTCACTGTTTATAGGTTGGTAAAGATTCTGGCTCATTTTGCAACTTTCGCTTTTGTCTTATCTTTGCCTTTAAGCTCTTCATTTAATTTCTTTAATATCTCGCGGATATCCACCCCGCCGGCCTCGGCATCAACACATCTGCCGCAGCCGACACACATATCGAGGCCGTACCTATCGAGAAAATAAGAAAACTTGTGCATAAGACGGTGCTTGAGTCTATCACCAAGAACTTTGCGCGGGTTTGCACCGCCGGCTACTTCGGCGTAGGCAAGTCTCATACAGCTGTCCCACATCTTCATCTTGCCAAAATAATCTTCCCGTTTGGTGTCGTAAAGATAAAAGCAGTGGCAGGTGGGGCAGACCCGAGTACAGGCCTGACACTCAATGCAGGTTTTCGCCTCTTCATCATATACGTCTGAGTCGTAACTGTTTCCTATGATTTGCTGAACCGGCGCATCCAGCTTATATTCAGTATTATTTTGCTCAAGTTGTTTTTGTGTCTGGCTGCGATTTTCGTTTCTCTCGGCTAAAGCAGCATCGGGAACATCAGCGAAAAGCTGGGGGTGTTTTTCTATAAAATCTTTGCCCTTTTGCGAGCCGACTTCGATAATAAAGCCGTCCTTTACCTGCGAAATATTCAAGTCAAAGCCGTTTTGAGCAAAAGGACGTCCATCCAGGATGTTACAGAAACAACTTTCGGCCGGCTCGAAGCAATCGGACGAGATTATAAACATTTTCTCCCGTCGTGCCGTATAGAACGGGTCCTCAAATTCTTCTTCTGTAAAAACCTTATCCAGGATTTCGATGGAGCGCAAATCGCAGTCTTTAAGTCCAAAGACGGCAAACGGCTTTATGTCCTTCGGTTCCAAAGGCTCGGGGAAAACCGCAGCAAGCTCTCGCAGCGGAAAAAGAAACTCTTTGACCGGTGTACAAGTACGTATGTTATTAAATTCCACCGGGGCCTCAGCAGCAGGGTCGTATCTGTTATATACATAATGTGTCCCGGTATTCTTTGGGACATAGAGGTCCATATCTTCGGCAACAGCATCCAGGAACGGCTTTAATTGGCTTATAAAAACAGTCTGCATTTTGCTCACCTGAATTCAGTTGTAACTTTGTCGCATGCTTTCTATACTGCCGGATACAAATAGTCAAATATAATTTATTATTTTCTAACGACTAACAACGACATTATCCGAATTAATATTTCAACTTGCCGGCATATAGTAAGGCAAGCGGGCAAGGTCCATTGCAATGTCAATGGTTATTACCTTGACTTTCTTAGGCACCACTATATAGCAGGGAGAAAAATTCAAAATACCCCTTACTCCCGCCTTGACCAGCGCATCCGCTGTCTGCTGGGCGGCGTCCCGCGGTACAGTTATAATCGCAAGGTTGATTCCTCGTTTTTTCAATGTCCGTATCTTTGAAGCATCTTCGACCACGATGTTATTTATTTTCTTACCGATTTTCTTAGGATTAATATCGAAGGCGGCAGCGATGTCGAAACCACATATTCTAAAGCCCGGGTACGCCAGGACAGCCGAGCCCACATTGCCTACTCCAACCAGAGCCACTTTCGGGGCGGCATCAAGCTTGAGTATTTTTTTAATTTGCTTTGTGAGCTTTTCAACGTTATAGCCCACTCCACGGGTGCCGAAATCACCAAAGTAGGAGAAATCCTTTCTTATCTGCCAGGAATTAACCCCAACGAAATCGGCCAGATTTCGGCTTGATATACTTTGTTTGCCCTGTTCCGATGAAAGCAGCAGACCTCGCAGATAAATCGGCAACCGCCGAATGGTCTCGTCTGGAATTCTGTGGTACCTCATAAGTTATAATACCTTCAGCTGGCACTTGAGTTCACATTCACAAAGTATATTGACTTCAATTTATAATAGATAATCGGTACATCTGTCAAGAAAATTCACATTATTTTAGCCAAGTCACGCCAAAAAATCCGCTCGTTTAATTGCTTTATAGATATGAAGTTACCATCTATAGCGCCGATAAGAACAAAAAAGTGCAGAATTTTTGCAAATCTTATGACACACAATACGCTTGGCTGGCACGAGATTTACACGTAAAAATATTTTTCAATTGCACTGCTTAGAACTTTACTGTGACCGTCTTTGTCTTGCCCGGAGGCAGTGATTTTAGACCACGTAGCGTTTTGAATCTCTCAATATCCGGTTTGCCGACCTTGACGCTGTATGTGCCGGCCTTGAATACCTTGGGCCTGAACGTATGGCCTTTGATGCGGAGAGTATAAACAATCTCGCCGTTGTCCTCATCGATAACCTGTATTATAGGTTTGGTCATGCCGGTGACTTTTACTGTTGGCAGATAAGCTGAGGCTTTTCGGCCATAGTTATCCATTTGATTGGCTATGACAGGCCAGCCGGGGTATTGTCGCGCGGCCGGTTTTGAGGGGTCAGACAACCGTGGCCAACATTCAATTGTAATCTGCCGGTTTTTCCGGTTGAACCGCACAATGCCGTAGCCTGTTGCCCGGTCATACAGTCGAGAGGGCTGCAATCCTGTATACACCGGATTTGAAACGGCATGCACTGTTATCTTGTTTCCTATTCCATCTTCAAAGTCTCCCGTATACTTCGGCGAACCAGGTTTGCGATTTGCACCGGGCTCTAACGGACACCACCGGCGCGGCCAAACGTTTGAAACTGCCGGTACGCAAAACGCAAATCCTGCAGCGCGCCAGTCTTCGACACCATATTGAATCGTACTTCCGAGATGCTGGTCCCCCGCCAGGTGGAATGCGAAGCCGCGCCTCATCTCGCGAAGAGCCTTGTTCCGGCCCGTCTGAGGCCAACCATTGGAGTCCAGGTCTGTTACCGGCTTATCATTTACAGGATATTCGCCTTCCTCTAATATTCTCAGCTTGGGGACATTCACATCACTCATTTCCCTGGCAGGCAATGTGGCGACGTTGGCAAATATGGTCTGTGACAGCACAACTTTCATCCAGATCCCGTTGCTCCAATCGGCTGCCCAGTCCCTTAGAAACTCAAGCTGCCTGTCACCCAGGAGTTTGGCCCCCGGCACGTCAGCTTCTTCCTTGACATTGAAGTTTTTGTTCTGTGGCCATCCGTTCCATATCTTTGCCTCCGGTAAAAGCATTTTGGGCGCCGATTTGAATTTTCGGTCTTCGAGGACGGCGAAACTGATTCCGCCATAATTCAACTGGCAGTAGTAGACCCCGATTCCCTGCTGGATAGGCGTGGGGTCATAAGGGTCAGGCAAGTGACTTGTCTGAGTCCGCTGTACCATATTTACCCATTCCGGCGGCATTTTGTATCCTCCTGTGTCCTGAGCCTCGGAGCCGGTGAGACCTTTGACGGTTGGCCTGCCGCCTGCTCCCCAGAGATTACCATGATATACATCGTGGTCATCCGGGATGCTTATTGCCGGTATGTCGCGCAGAAGTTCCCTGTACGCCCAGCCGAAGATGTACCACTTCCGAAGGTAATCGATACAAGCTTTTTCCACCGGACTTCGCTGCACGTCGAAGCCTCCAACCCCTTCATAAATCTGGTCACCTGAAAAGAACAGCAAATCCGGTTTGTGGTATTCGACATGTTTCATAAAATCATTGTTCGGAAATCCCAGGTCGTTGTTACCTGTGAATGCCGCAACGACAATCTCCTCTTTTTGCCACGGCTGGCTTCTTATCGTTCCCCTGAAATAATGCTTCTTGATTCTTCCATCGGCACCGGCCAACTCGTACACAAGTCGGTAATGCGTGTTTTTTGAGCTGTCCCAGTTTTCACTTCGAAAAGTTGCAGTCCTTGCCATGCTGTCAATCTCGGCTCTGCCTATCGAGACCCAACGGGCCTGCTTTTTGAGCTGCAGCTCAACGAACTGTGAATCCTGCTTGCCAACCGGAGGCATCTGTGCGGTCATTTTCATTACGCCGCTGCTGAGTGTATGCTGGGCGAAGAGTATGGGGCCAAATGCCCGCTCTTTATAAACCTTCACTTTACTGCCTGAAAGTTTCCAGTCTTTGAACCAGAATCGTACATTTCCGCCTCTTTCTGTACCCGGTCTGAATCCCCAGTTACCATCATCAATCTTAGGGCGGCGGTCAGAGTCATCTGAAACCTTACCATGGCTGCACGCAAGTGCTACTCCCCCAATGAGCCAATCCGGGTCAATATCGTTTCTGGAGACGTGGGAAAGCTTGCGTCCTTCCTTATATGCAGTAAGTGTAACCAGATACTTCCTGCCTCGGGGCGCCGCCGAGAGAACCAGTCTGATATTTCTAAATGGCGGTTTGATCTTCGCAGCCGAACCATCATATCTGCCGATGAAGAGTTGTCCTGCTGTATGCATTCCGGTTCTGAGGCCAACACCTCTTACCGCGTTGTCGCGATAATCATTGAATTCTCCCCTGACGCCGAGCTTGAAACCGACCCAGCCCTGGTCGAGCGCCAGGTTGTGGTTATCAAGTCTGCCAGTAACCACACTAATGTTCAAAGTGCCGGGCTCGTCGCCAAGCTCACGTGTGAGCCAGAAAACATTCCGGTCGCCCCCACTTGCGACACATTCGATTCTACCTTCCTTGAGCCGCCAGTCCTGCAGAGGATTAGCCCAGTATTCAGGCCCAATCCAGGTTCTTTCTATGCCTTGTGGCCATCGGCTCTGTAAATCCACTCCCGAAGTTAAGGAAGCACAGCCAGCCAGATTAATCAGAACAATGACCAGAGAAATGAAGCTCGCGATTTTAATCTTTAGTATTGTCAACATATCTGCTCTTTCGTTTTTGTATTCATATTTACTTCTTTGATAACACTCTGTCCATAGCCTCCATAGAGGACAGGTAAAGTCCGTTGGAATAATTGGCCAAGATTCGCATTGCTGTGGTTTTATCCTCCGGATATAGCCTACAGGCAGCTTCTTCGAGAGGACGCTGCAGGCTAAGGGCGTTGTTCTCGATTTGGCTGGCTTGAGCTTTTACCCGTGTAATTGTATCGGCAGAAGCGCCATCTACTTTGTTACAGAAGTTAGAGAACATCCAAAAAGCCTGGAGCGGGTCGGCCTGGAAAGTACAGCTGACTTTTTCATCGTAAAAAGCCAATGACGGTTTTTCTGATTTTGAGGCAAAACCTGCGGGAAAGTCCGAAATGCCAAAGTGAAAAGGAATATAAAATGAAGTTCGTGGCGGAGCAAGGCAGGTCCAGTAAACAATACCGATATCAAGAGGGAACCCGCTCCGCGGGAACCCGGGCATATTTCTGCGCAACTGGACAGCGAAGCTGGTCTGCGT
>CAYGBH010000090.1:0-11978 GCA_964348055.1 uncultured Pirellulales bacterium | reverse complement strand
TGCCGTGAGCATCTCGTATAGCGCAGCGACATCTGGTCGTTTGGCTGTGTGCTATACGAGATGCTCACGGCTACGGTTCCCTTTGAGGGCGAGACAATTTCCGACACGCTGGCTGGCATCCTGGAGCGCGAGCCCAACTGGCAAGCGCTGCCGCAGACCACGCCGGCAAATATCCGGTCTCTACTGCGTCACTGCCTTAAGAAAGACCAGCGCCGGAGGCTTCAGCACATAGGAGATGCGGGCATTGAAATCGACGAGACGCTGAACTCACTTACGGTCAGCGTGGAGACGGTTGAAAAAAGGCGGCCTGTGGGTCTGTGGCGATTGATAATGGTAGGCTTGGTTTGCCTTATGCTTGGCTTGATTCTGGGTGGTGTGGGCATCTGGAGCATGACCCGCCCGAAACCGACAGGGCCTCCGAATGTAATCCGCTCTATGATACGGCCCGTTTCCAAGATCGCCGATGAAGCGTTATATCACGTTGGCCTGGCTATCTCGCCGGACGGTAAGCGTATCGCATATGTCGACCAGGGCCCAGGTACCGAGCGGCTGTTATACGTTCGAGAGCTATCTGCATCTAAGGCAAGAGCTATCCCCGGTACCGAAGGTGCGATTAGCCCATTCTTTTCACCGGACGGCCATTCGCTGGGATACTCGGACCACACTCGTGGCGCCCTCGAGGTCGTGTCCATCTGGGGCGGAAGTCCAAGAAAGCTCACCGAGGCGCTCTTTTTTTTAGGCGGCGTATGGCTGGATGACGACACGATAATTTATTCCCCAGAACTGGGATTTTCCCCAGGAGTGGAACGCGGCTTGTGGAGAATTTCGGCGGATGGTGGCAACGCAGAACCCTTAGTCACATTGAACGCCAAAGAAAATGAAATGTGGCACGCATGGCCCAGCGCACTTCCAAACAACAACATTTTATTCGCGAGTTATCGTCAAAAAGAAGGCATCTGGGAAAGCCGATTGGAGGTCGTTTCGAGGGCCGGCGGTACGCGTCACGTAGTGCTGGATGGAGCTGAGTTCGGGCAGTATCTGCCCTCGGGCCATTTGATCTTTGTTCGGGACGACTCGTTGTTTGTGGCGCATTTCGATTCGAAGAACCTTACATTGCAGAGTAAACCCGTGCCGCTTGCCGAGCAGGTCTTACACAATCCTAGCATTAGCTCAACTCAACTTGTCTGTTCGAACACGGGAACATTGGCCTATATCCCGGCGCCGTCAAGCGACCGAAAACTCGTTTGGGTTGATGACCGAGGCTTGGTCGAGCCTCTGGCAGCCCCGGACCGTGCCTACAATAGTATTAGCCTTGCTCCTGATGATACACAAATTGCCTTATCCATCGAATCACAAGCATTCGTTCATTCCGACATATGGCTTTACGACATCGACAGAGTGACCCTGACACAGCTCACTTTTAATGGCTTAAGCATGTTGCCTCAATGGTTGGATAATTCCAGGCAGTTGACCTATGCCAGGCACGACCCTGCAGAAGACATGTACGACCTTCTCCGCTTGTATACGGATGGAAGTCAAGATGAGGAACTCCTCGCGCGGGTAGGATGGTATGTCGCTCGTGGCTACTCTATCAATAAAGATGCGACGTCCTTACTGGTCACAGATGCATTACCCCAAAACGACCAGAATATAGTGGCGATAAGCTTGAAGAATGGTAAGCATGCAGAAAAAACTGTTGTCGATGACGCGGGTTGGCAACGATTACCCGTGTTTTCTCCTGATGGCCGATGGTTTGCTTATAGTTCGCATGAGACGGGAACCTGGGAGGTTTATGTCAAACCGTTTACTGGCCTGGGTGCCAAGACAAAAATATCTGATGGTGGTGGATACGAACCTCTTTGGGACCCCTACAGTAACATACTATACTACAGAAACGGAAACGAGATGTGGATGGTGACCTATGAGGCCGGAGAAAATTTCGAGCCGGCCCAGCCAAAATTTCTGTTCGAGCGCCATTTTCTCGGAGGGCTGGCTGCCAAGCAGAAAACGTACTCCGTAGCAAAAGATGGACGATTTCTCATGATACAGGAGGATATCGCGCCGGGAACGCAAATCAACGTCGTTATCAATTGGTTTGAAGAGTTGAAACGCCTCATACCAACGGGAAAAAACTAATGACGCTGTCGAGCAGGACGCTGTCTATTTCCTATGCGCATTTTCCGTCTCTTGCTCGGGCAGTTCGAATTTGTAGCCGATTTCTCTTATAGTGTGAATGAACGTCGGGTTGTGCGTATCAGGTTCTATTTTGTTCCTTAGTGTGGTGATGAAACGGTCAATGCTGCGGGGGCCGACAAAGCAATCATAACCCCAAACCACATTTAGTATCTCATCGCGGGTAAGTGCCCGGCCCGGCCTCTTGACAAAAAGTTCCAGCAGCCTGAACTCTTTCGGTGAGAGTTTGATTTCATCGCCCTTGCGTGTTAGCTTTCTGGCTGGAATATCAAGGCGGTAGTCCGCAAATTCGTAAATATCTTGTTCGACCTGCCTGCTTCGCCTCAGGAATGCCGCCGCACGGGCAAGAAGCTCCTTTATGCTGAACGGCTTGGTAACATAATCATCGGCTCCGAGGTTCAGCCCCAAGACTACATCCGATTCCTCACCCTTAGCGGTCAGCATTATTATGGGCATATCAAGATTTTCCTCACGGATCAGCCTGCATATTTCGTAGCCGTTTATCTTCGGCAGCATGATATCGAGAATAACCAGGTCGGGCTTTTTATTAAGAGCAGCATTTAATCCTTCTTCTCCGTCGGCTGCGGTAAGCACGTGGTAGCCCTTGAACTCGAAGTTATCCATCAAGCCTCGCAGCATCGTCGCATCATCTTCAATTATCAGGATCGTTTCCATTGGATTCGGGCGGTTCAAATTTGAAACCGATTTCTCCTACAGTATGAATGAAGGTCGGATTGTCCGGGTCAAATTCAATCTTATTCCTTAGCGTGGTGATAAAACGGTCAACGTCCCGAAAGGAAATAAAGTGGGAATAGCCCCACACGGTGCTGACTATTTCGTCGCGAGTGGCGACGCATCCGGCCTCTCTAAGCAACAACTGTAGTATCTTAAATTCCCCAGGCGTAAGGTTGACTTCTTTGCCGTGGCGTGTGAAAGTGCACGTGATTGTATCGAGTCGACAATTGCCAAATTCGTAAATATCAGGTTCCTCTTGTCCTCTGCGTCGCATCAATGCTTCCGCCCGGGCCAGCAACTCTCTTATACTGAAGGGCTTAGTCACGTAGTCGTCTGCGCCCAGATTCAGCCCAAGTACAATGTCGTATTCCTGGTCCTTGGCGGTGAGCATGATTATAGGCATATCGAGATTCTTTTTGCGGACTTGGCTGCATACTTCATAGCCATTGGTCTTAGGCAGCATTATATCGAGAATTATAAGGTCAGGTTTTTCTTTGACGGCGGCGTTGAGGCCTTGATCGCCGTCACGGGCGGTCTTGACCTGGTAACCCTTGGCCTCAAAGTTGTCCTCAAGGCCCCGCAGCATCGTCGGGTTGTCTTCGATAACCAGCACGCTTTTCATTGAGTAATCCTTCTCTCTTTGAGTTTAAGCCCGTTAGAAGTGCAACCGTCTACGCAGCAGTTATTTCTGTCGACTTACTTCTAACGGGGTTAATCGACGGCCGGTAATTTCACGGTGAAGGTACTTCCTTCGCCGGGTTTGCTGTCTACGGAAATTGAGCCCTTGTGGGCATCGACTATAAATTTCGCGATACTCAGGCCCAACCCACAGCCTCGGCCACGTCGTGAGAGGCTGCGGTCAACCTGGTAAAACCTCTTGAATATCTTCCTGGCGGACCGGCGTGACATACCTGTACCGTTATCGGAAACGCAAAAACAAACCTGACCGTCTTCGCTAAAAACTCTCAACTCAATCTGTTTGTCATCATAAGAATACTTGTACGCATTGTCCAGCAGATTCACAAGCACTGTCACCATCGCATCACGATCAGCTAACACATCCGGCAAATCCACACAGATAGTTATTTCAAACCGGCATCGGCCTTCGCTAAATTTGGTCTTAACTGCCTCTGTGGCGGCACGGGCAATTACAGCCGGACTGCTCCTGGCCATACGAAAGACCTGCTTGTTTCGCTCCATCCTTGAAAAGGTAAGGAAATTATCGATCAATCTGCTGAGCCTTTCATTCTCCTTTGAAGTCAGCTGCAGGTATTCGCTGGCTTGTTGCTGGTCCTTGTAGCTGCCTTCCAACAGCGTATCTACCAGGACACGCATCGAGGCCAGTGGTGTTTTTAATTCGTGCGAAACAGTGGCAATGAAGTCATTTTTGAGTCTATTCAGCTTCATCTGCCGCCCAATTGCCTTTCCTGCGAAGCCCCCTGAGGCCAGAATCAACACAATGACAAGCACGCCGGTCCAGGTGTAGACGGCAATCTGCTTGCTTGCCGCTTTCCTAAAGACATCACCACCTCGGAAATACAACTCGATCTTCCAGCCGGGAAAATGTTCCCCGGCAGAAGCTGTAATAAAAGGCTCTCCCTGAGGCGCTTCAAGTCCCGTACGGAGACCACCGGAATCGTCAACTACTCGATAAATCACGTCAGAGCCTTTGAAAGTGTTTTCGTAGTGACTCAGAGCAGAAGCAATACTTTCGGCGCATAGCGAAACCAACAAACTGCCGTCTCGGCTTTTGTGATACAGGCCATAGATGACTTCTCCTCCTGCTTGCAGCCGCCGAAACCGGTCTGCTTCCCAGTTGTCAAAGGCAGCCGCTGTCGGAAAGTGCTCAGCAATGCGAATAGACCGTTCCTCGGCGGCAATTAATTTCTCGATACGAGGCGCGGCAGACCGCATTTTATCCTGAAGAAATGAGTTTTCTCGCAGTATTTCAACGGCTTTCTGAGCAAAAAATAAATTGTGGTCGGCCGGCAGCACAGCTCCGGCTCTGTTGGCGGTATAAACCATGGAAATCAGCTTACTGAAAGTCTCTTCGAATAAAGTACTGTATTTTGGATTTCCCTCTGTAAACTTCATCATAAGAAGCCGTGCGTTTCCAATAAGAACCAGCAGCGCCGCATCGCCTGTTTCTTCCAAAGGACTAAACGCCACCTGCCTGCACTGGTCGATTGCCTCATCCAACTCGCCGAGCTTTGCCAGAGACCTGCTTTTTCCTATAAGCGCCCGCAGGCGCACATGGTCACCGCCGGACTTCGCTTCCTGCTCGTAAAGCTCAGCGGCCTGTAAATATTTTCGTTCAATGAACTCAAGCTGCCAGGCCTCACTAACCACTTCAGACGATTCAACGGGGCTATTTACATCAGCCGACAGCAACGGATAGAGCCGTTCGCCTGCGGCATCATAAATAATCAGCCCATCGTACCTGTTGCCGTCCACCGTCGAGACAAAAGTCTGATATCGGTGCGTGCCGGCTTGGACCACCGCTTCCATATCCAACAGCTGGCAGTTCCATGACCATTCCTCATCAGTTTTTTCGATAGTCTTGGCTAACTGCCCCTGATAAAAAGTGATGAGCTTTTGCCGAACCGCCAGGCGCTCGTTCTTCACCGCCTGGGTCAAAAACCAAAGCAGACAGACGGTAGGAACTATCACCGCTATCGCAAGCAGTAATATCACCCACCGCATCTGACCGTAACCGGTGTGAATCATCCGCCTGCTTTTCACTGCCAACCCCTATTTGTCTTTCGCCACGTCTTTAGTCTTACCTGCTTTTATATCGACTTTTTAGCCAAACAGGTTCACTTGCCTTGATACAGAGCGGCTACCTCATCGCGCGAAAGAGCATAGTTATAGATGCGAACGTCATCTATCAAGCCGTTCCAGTAACGTCCGGTTTGTTCTGAATTCTCACCTATGCAAACCGGTTCATTGTTGGTCATTATGCTTTTTGAAGTTTTCTTGGAACTGTCCAATTCGCCGTCAACATATAAACAGAGCTCTGCTCCATCATAAGCTCCGGCTATGTGGTGCCATTGGCCGTCGTTTACGTTAATCTTTCCCACGACGCTCGGCTCATATCCGTATGTGATGTTGAACCTGATGTTGTCCGTCTTCAAGTTCCTGTGCAGTCTCCAGGCCGAGCCACCTTTGGTAACAATGGCCTGACGTTCCTTGTCGAACTCTTTGGCCTTTATCCACGCCGCGACCGTAATCTGCCCGGTCAGGTCGAAGTCTGATTCATCGCTGACCTCCACATAGTCACCGTCACCGTCGAGCTTCAGTGCGCCGCCGACTTTTCCGCCGGTCGGCTGCCAGCCTTGATCCCCATGTAAGGTCCCGTTGTGGCCACTGCCGGAGTTGTCCTCAGCAGTGCCGCCGCTTGCCTCGTCGAGTTTCCACCAGCCGAGCAGCCTACCGCTGGTGGTAAAACTCCAGATGTCTCCGGAAACAACAGTGCCATTGGCCTGGACCTCATCAACACGCCAGTAATACGTTGTGTCCTTTTCCAGGGCTGGTAATCTGGCATAGACCGGACTTGTCACTACAGCCGGCAGCGCCAGCTCATCTGGCTCTGTGCCGAAGAGCAGTTTGTGGCTGACCGCTTCTATCCCAGGTCTCCAGCTTAGTTCTACTTTTGTGGCTGGCCCGACCACGGCCCTATCAACCGGCTCAGGCTCTGTGGCTGTGATTCTACAAAGTGCCTCAATCTCTTCTTGCGAAAGAGCATAGTTGTAAATGCGAACGTCATCAATAAGGCCGTTCCAAGATTCATTAGTCTCCACATCTTTGCCGCCCTTGCCAATAATCAACTTTGTGTAGCCTATCAGAGTCCCAACCTTGGCTGGCTCAACCGACGTCGGTGTGTCCGACTTTCCGTTAATGTAAAGCGCGACTCGATTTCCGCTGCTCCAGGTCATAGCGATGTGTTGCCAATCGGAGGTCTGAATATTGCTGGAACTCTCTATCTGCTGACGACCAGGCCAGCCCTCGGGGCCTTCGTCTGCACCCGATGTGACCCCACACTTAATCAGGTTCGTGCCACCACCATAGATGCCGGCCGCGTCATAACGCATGTCCCTATTATCATGAGTGTCTGGGTCCTCGAAGATAATAAAACCTTTATCCGTTTTGGTCACGTTAGACTTCACCCACAGACAAACCGTCAAGGCGCCCAAACCGTTCAGGTGCTCTCCACCATTGGGGACGAGCACATGGTCGCCGTCACCATCGAACATAAGTGCCCCACCTACCCGGCCAGGCTGCCACTTTGGCTCGCCCACGAGCGTCCCGTCGTTACCAAAGCCCGATGAGTCAGCGGCCTTATTGCCTTCACTCTCATCAAACTTCCACCAGCCTACCAGCTCTCCTATCGTAAAACTCCAAATGTCACCGGTCACGACGGTGCCATCCGCCCATATCTCATCAACACGCCAATAATACGTCAGGCCTTCTTCGAGCGGGGGCAATTCTGCATCATCCGGAGTCTTTACCTCAGCCAGTAATGACAGCTCGTCAGCCTCCGTGCCGAAATAAACCTTATGCGACTTGGCATTGACCCCCGGTTTCCACTTCAGTTGCAGTTGGGGTGTTAGGCCAAACACCGCTCCGTCAGCCGGCTGAGGCTTGGTAGCCCTGGCCTTTGCTGTCAGGTCAACCTGCGATAGCTGCATAAGCAGAGGCAACACACTATCCAGCGGCGGCAGTTGCTCTATGCTGATGCGCAGATTAAAGTTGTCAACGCTCTCGCCGGTACGTAATTGGACACTGGTTTTATCACAGGTCCGGGCCAACTGAGCAAGCGTATTATGTGCCGGATTTAGCGGATTATCGTGTGCCAAAGTTATGTAGGCATCCGCTACTCGTATTGCCCCGCCGACGTTAATCAGCGCCATTTTGCTGGTATCGGAGGGCATTCGCCTCAGAGGCTCCCGCAAGGGCCCAGCGGCCAGAGCAGACCTTCCTCTCCTT
Organism: uncultured Pirellulales bacterium; assembly: GCA_964348055.1. GTDB lineage: Bacteria > Planctomycetota > Phycisphaerae > Sedimentisphaerales > Anaerobacaceae > JAUXAL01. Next base: position 4,064 of record CAYGBH010000090.1, on the reverse strand, counting down.
ACCGCCGATAGCGAGGCCGCAAGGACCTTAGGATTAAACGCAAGAACGGTGGTTTTATTACGCTGACCCACGTAGCAGCAAATCTTCTGGTCGCCGCCCAACGGCAGCAGGTATTTGCCGGCAGCGGGACTTGACCGCTGAGCGGGTTGTTCCTTCTTCGGAGGGGTTGTTAACAAATCAGCCGTCTCGAAAATCTGAGTAAGGAGCTGGTAAGTGTGCTGAGGATTGCGGCTGGTCACCGCAAGGCCAAAGCTTGATACTACGTGTTCCGTCGTATAACTTTCGCCGGCGGTCGCCCGGAGCGGTACGGCAAAGATGTTGATTTGTTCAATGTTGGCGAAGATTTCACGCCCAATGCTCAGACCGGTCAACTTCTCAACGGCTTTCTGTGCGGTCTCAACACTGCCGCTAACGGACTCGCCCAATGCCAAGCTGGCCACAAGAACTGCCTCAGATGGAACGCCCTCGAAGCCACTTCTGCTGAGATTAGGGGTACGAATCATGTTGTATAATAGACAATTGTGGTCATCTTTAAAATTGATGTTTGCGTCCATGGCGGTGCCTGTTTCCTCAATTAACAGCGAGGCGATTATATCTTCCATGCTCTTGAGGTCGGCAAGGCCATCGGCAACGCGAAGCTTGTCCGCCTGTCCCATTTGGCTCATCACTTCAGAAATAGTTGAATAGGTGCCGGCGACATCCATCCAAACCGTCACGGCGTTGGTTCGCCGATTTTCCTTGCTAATCTTCGCGAAGACCTTGTTCTCAGAAGCAAGTGTCGGTTCGCTGGTGATGCCCTTATACTGTTTGACACACCAGGTCAATTGCTCCCGTGGCTGCGCAATGATTACTACATTATCATCATAGGCGGCGCCCGCCGTGCCCGCGACGGTTAGGGTCTGCATACCCTCGATAGGCTCATGCGGTGTTCCAACGATACTCAAGGCTGCTAAGATTACACCACGCAAAGCATCGCTCTTGCCCGGATATAGCACCGCTATTGATGGCGGGTTATTGCTCTTGATTTCTGTAATCCCAATAGCCATGCCGCGTATCTTCTTGAATTCCGCCATCATAGCCGGATTCAAAAGAGCTGCCATTATATCTCCGGGTGTCTTCTTGCCCGGAGATTTCTTAGATTTGCCACCGCCGCCGCCGATAACTGCAAGAGGATTCTCAAAAGGCGTCCCTTTCAGCATCTTTAGAATTGTCTCGACCTGCCTGCCGGGGTGACCAAATTCAACATAGACCTTCGTATTAGGCGGCATCAGGACAGCCGGGTCGGGACCGCCCATTTTGTCGAGCAACGGCTCAACCTTATTTACGACTGCACTCTGGTCAGGATACTGGACCGTCAGCTGTTCAAATATGATTCTGGCCTTCTGTTCGTTTTGTTTCTTAAGATAGCACAGGCCCAGCCGATACATTGCCTGAGCAACATAGGGTCTTTGAGCAGAGCTGTCCTCGATTATCTGCTCATAGACTTTGATTGCTGCATCGATGTCACCCTCGGTTTCCTCAGCGTACAGCCCTTCCTGCAGCAGTACGCTTGGAGGTTTGGCCAGAGCGACCGGCACAAGCAAGCAAATGGCCAGCAAAAAGAGAATTGTGATGTTCTTTAACCTTTCCATAATCATGCTCCTTTCAAATAGGTTAGCAAAAAAACGGTTACTTTAACAGGAGCAATTATGCTAAACGAATGTTACCTATTTGTTACGGTTTTGTCCTTTTTTCATTTTTTTTCTACCTTTTCTCTTGCCTGCAAAATCGCGTTAAAAGGTCAACTTGGAAGAACAGGCCTGCCGTATTCTGCCGACTTTCCACACCCATAATGAAGCGCAGATGACAGCACATGCCCTCTTACATATAGTTTGGGAAGCCTCCTGGCAGACACACCCTCAAAAACAACCAACCAAGCTGACAAGCATTCATTATTATTGTATTTGCTTATCGGCTTTTTTTCAAGATTCTCACCAGCTCGTCATCTGTCAGCTCAATCGGGTTGCCTTTCATACTACTTGACCTTTGGGCCTTCGTCGATATCGTTGGGAAATCTTTTTCTTTCAATCCAAACTCAACCAGCGATGGTATTTCGAATTCCGCACAAAGACTTTGTACCCATGCGACTGCCTCATGCGCTCGGGCCGCCGCCTTGCCCGTCAAAATTTGGGCGACCTCATCATACCGAGCCAATGCTAATGAGCCGGCTCCGCGACGCTGCAACGCCTGCACATTAGCCTCCATAACATACGGCAAGAGCCTGCCGCAAATCACCCCATGCGGCGCGGAAGTCATACCGCCCAACGGACCGGCGAAACCGTGCACTGCTCCGAGTTTCGCATTGGCCAGGGCCAATCCGCCAAAGAGGCTCGCCAGGGCCATATCTTCCCGGGCGCTGCAGTTCAGTTTTGGTTTTTGAGTTTTAAGTTTTGAGTTTAGGGGCGACCCCGCTTTGCGGTCCGCAGGACATCTTACGGCGGAACCCTCATAAGCCAGCCGCAAGGAACGCCCTGCTCGCTTCAGACCCTCCCGGCAGATACCGTCTGTAAGTGGATTCGCTTTATTGGAAACATACGCTTCCATCAGTTGGGTCAGGGCGTCCAAACCGGTGCTGGCTGTCACAGATGGTGGCATCGAATGGGTCAATACAGGGTCCACAATAGCTAAACGTGGCAGCATCAACGGACTGCGCATACTAACTTTGACCCCGTGTTCGGGTACGCCGAGCACTGAATTACATGTGACTTCGGCGCCCGTTCCGGCAGTGGTTGGAATCGCGATGTGGGGCACACAACTTTGTGAAATCGCTTTACCGGCACCAACGACCTCCAGATAATCCTCCAGCTGGCCACTATTGGTCAGCATCGCTGCAATCACTTTGCCTGTATCCAGGACACTTCCGCCGCCGATACTGATAACCAAATCGCTTTTGGCTCGACGAGCCAGCTCTACACCGGCCTTTGCTATGGTCGTCGTTGGCTCACCAGGCACATTGAACGTTACATACTCAATTGCCTGTTTCTTCAACTCTTCGAGGTGCGACCTGACCCGTTCGACAGTACGGCCTGTGACGACAAAAGCTCGTTTCCCCATCTGTGATGCTAAGGGGGCGATTTCCTGGATTGTACCAGGGCCAAAAATTATGCGCGTTGCGGTCGAAAATTCAAATCTCATAACTACCCGTGTTCATAGCAGAATGTTACAACTAATCCCATCCCTGCTCGTCAGGGAACACATTAGTGTATTTGACACTGGTACGTGGTTCGGCCATCATGTCGGTCACGGTATCGCGCCACTTCTGATAATGCATCGTCTCTTTGTGCTTGGCGGGATCATCGGCAGTGCGATAAACTTCGACCAGTACAAAACGTGTGGGGTCATCTTGTTGCTGGATGACATCAAATCGAGCAATGCCTGGTTCCTTGACGCTGTTACGAGCGTTTTCAAGAGTGGCTGCCCGAAAGGCTTCAACCTGGTCGGACGCAACATGGACAAAAACATGGACTATAAACATGACATTCTCCTTGGTTCCCATCTGCCAATAAGACGCAGGGACCCCTTATATGTTTCAACATTCAAAAAAGTATGTGCTTCTGTAGATAGTGACGGACAAAAAAACCGCATTAACCGCAAAAAAACAGCGGGGGAACCAGGATTCGGACCTGGACTAACTGATGCAGAGTCCAAGACTGGCCCTCGTTTCTACACAGACAACCGCGTTTTTGAGTCATTATTGCCGTTTTTCTGTCCGCTACCGTCCACAGTAATCCGTCTTTGTGCGTCTTTTTGACAAGCATAGGACAAGCCGCGAAGCGCGTCAATAGCTTCCACCTCGGATTTATGGAGGACGTGGGCATCGAAGTCAAACTCTGTTACTCGCGATTCTTGACTGTAAGGTATTCTAAACGGTATTAGACTTGGCTGTCAAACCAAAGTGAGTACGCTTAACGCTATAGACGATCTTATACTAGTGGATTAGGGCTGTGGGCACGGAGGCTTGTGGTCCTTTTGTCACTGCTTGAGATGGTTTATAGTAAATAATGCTTATTAGATGAAGCCCCTGC
>CAYGBH010000089.1:0-12057 GCA_964348055.1 uncultured Pirellulales bacterium | reverse complement strand
AACCTCACTGAGACCATATTGAGGCAGGATGCCTCCCCAGTTGCTGGTAGCTGCGATCTTGACGTATTTTGCTGCCGCTCTGCCAAAATCAACAGTATTGTGTTGGTAACCAGCGATTCCGGGCGCTTGAGCAAATTGAGTTACGCCAGCCAGTGTCGTCCAATCGGTGCCGTTGGTCGAATACTCAACCGTAACATCTTTGATCCCGAAACCGACAAGAGACTCTATCGATTGATTAGAGTTCCATACCCACATCTCGTGCAGTTTGTAAGCCTTGCCGAACTCATATTGGATCCAGGCCCCCAGCGGTTCCATGCCGCTAAGCCACATATCCCTCTCATCTGTCGAGTGCAGGTCGTTATCATCCAGTCCCGAGCCGTTGATGGTATTTTCAGGACCCATTTCTGCTTGGCTTGCACTGGAAGCCGTGACGGTTACGTTCTCGATGGAATAAGAAAATTGCTCGGTCATAAAACTCCAGACTTTGCCTTCATATACCGTATTTTCTGGTGTGACCTGATCGACGCGCCAGTAGTAAGTCGTGGCCAGACCAATATCTTGGGTAGGGGCATATCTGGTGTCACTCTGGGTGATACCGCCAATGCCGTTTTTGACGTCGTCGAAGTTCTCACTAAAGTAAACTTTGTGCCCATTGACTAGCGCCGTATCTTCTCCCGGCGTCCAGCTAAGGACCAGATCTCGCGGCACATCTGCTTGGCCATCATCAGGGTTGGGGACCATAGCATATTTACGCGACCATTCTATATGCAGCATCGCCTCGCCCCCTGAGTAAGCCTCGGCGCCTCGAGTGCCTACGGAGGGATCGGCTGGGTTGTCGCGAATTACTATCACCAGAGCATTACCCCTCTTCCAGGCAGGCTGGCTGATTATCTCCTGGATGACGGGGGCGATATTCACGGTCTGATACAGTTCACCTGCATTAGTCCAATTGACTGGAACCCACACCACCTGCGCTGTTGTTTTGGGCCTGTTGGTAACATCGTAGGCACTTAAACTAAATGCAGCGGCATCGGTACTCAGCTCACCCTCGATGATAAGACTAACGTGTTCTGTGCCGCCTTTTGTCTCATCACACTGGAACTCAACATACGCGTTAGTAACGATGGCGAGCCTCGGAACAGTGACATTCAGAAAGCGTATACCTATCACTTGCAGACCGGACTGGCCCGTGCCTTCATAGGGCAGCTCAAGGTCGCTGCTGCTCATATCAATACTTCCGTCGGGGACACCCTCTTCAACATCATCCAAATAGGTAGCGATTCTGCCCTCCCACACAACGTCGCCAAAGACCACATTTGTACCAGCCAGAGCGAGTACCAAAACAAAAGAAATTAAATAAAGCAATTTTTGACACATAATAGTCCTCCTTCAAAAAAATTAAAATAAAAACGACCGATAATAATTTGTCCTCAAGACATTTTATCAATATCTGCCCAAGATGAGTTTGTATGATTTAGCACTACCTCCTTCCCTTCCGACTCCGGCCGGCCTTCGCCGGGCGAGCAAAAGCCCAATAAGAGCGGTTGACTGCAATGTGAAGTTCTTGACTTTTCCTGTACCTAAAAGCTATAAAGATTCCACAGTTCAGAAGGCCAAAATCCACAGATACTCACCCATTCGGCTCAGGGCAGGCTCTACGCGGGCATAAACTTCGCCAATATGATTTATACCAGATTAGCTACCTTCCCGTCAAGAAAAATCTCCCATAGGATTATGCAAGGGTACATGCCTTTTAGATAAGATTGTGCAAAGACGTGTAACTTGTTTGCTTGTACTCTTACGCTTGCTATCCACGAACCACAAGTTACCAGCCGCATGTCACCAGTCCGTAGGTTGAGCTGCCGGCAGGGGACTCTGCCTGATAACCCTCGAAATGACCAGTAGGCACTTGAAATGTTGACGAAAGAGCTTCTGTCTTTTAATTCTTGCTCGAAAAGCGCGCATTTTTACGATTTTTTGCCCACTTTTACAGAATCTTCCCGAAAGCTGAATATTGAGATGATGCCGAGATACATGCTTCTTACACCTGTGCTATCCTAATTTCTGGCCTCTTCCCGGAAAATTTGCCCCCTTTGGTGCTGATATTTCTCGCTGCCAACGGGCAGGTAAGTGTAGTGTGGAACCGGACTTAGGTGATAGTATTCGGCTGTGGTCCGTGTGCTTGGGGGCTTTCACGAAAAAAAAGAAAAAAATGGGAAAAATGCTTGGCACATTCAAACAAATGTTTTAAACTATCGTATAAAACAAGCGTTTAAGGAATATAACATGGTAATTTCACATGATAACGGAACAAACAGCGGTTCTGATAGGAGTGTTCAGGACCGATTACTTGACGCGGCCGAAGAGCTTTTCTGCGAACATGGCTTTGAAGGTACAAGTGTTCGCGATATTGCTACCGCAGCTGGCTGCAATATCGCATCGATAAACTACTATTTTGGCGGAAAAGACAAGCTGTACGTTGAGGTCTGGCGCCGCCATTTGCTTAGTATGCGCGATGCTCGCCTCGCAGGAATCGACAATGTAATGTCTCAAAGTAACGGCAAGCCTCGCTTGGAAGACCTTCTTGGGTCGTACGCAAATACATTTATTGAGCCGCTCGTGGATGAAAGCAAGGGGCGTCGATTCATCAAACTTATGGCCCGGGAAATGGTTGACTCCCACTTGCCTCCTAACATGTTCCTCGAAGAGATGATTATACCTGTTATGATTGTTATGCAGCGTGCTCTAATGAGAATTTGCCCGGGGTTGACTGAGTCAAAGGCCCAACTGGCGATACTTTCTATTGTTGGGCAGCTAATGCATACAGTCGGTGCGAAAACGATGTTTGAGCAGACTGATAACCTGGAATTACCAAAGTTCGACCTGACTGAAGCGGTTAACCACATTGTCAAATTCTCCGCTGCCGGGATTCGGGCCTGCGCGGTGGAATAGAGAGCGTAAGAGCTACAATGAACAATGGGTAATAGACAACATACTCCGAATATTGAAATTGTCTGTTAGGTTTAAGAGGCCAAAGATATGAAACTTATGCGGCGGAAATATGTTTGGGTAGTAGTTGCGATGCTGGCTCCTTTACAACTAACTGGCTGTGTCAGCAGTGAGCAATTTTATGAAGAGGTTAGTTTGTCGAGAGAAGCTGCGTACCAACAATGGAAGAGTCGCAAAGAGCGCCAGGAGCAGTCTCAAACGTATATAAGTGGTAAATTAAGCATGGAAGACTGTCTAAAGCTTGCTTTGACAAACAATAAACTTTTACAGCGTATCATCCAGGAAAAGGAAGTTGCCCGGGGGCAACGGCTGCAATCCTATTCTGTTATTTTGCCCACTGTGGGCCTGACGGCCGATTACCTGCGGCTTGATGAGGTCTCATCTTTTACCATTGGGCCGGGAAAAGTCACGTTGGGCGATGTAGATAACTACTCTGTGGGTCTCAGGGTTACTCAGCCGGTTTTTGCCGGTGGGGCGATAATAGCTAACATCAATGCCGGGAAATTGTTTTCCTTGCTCACTGATGAAACGGTTCGGGCAGCAGTGCAGGACTTAGTCTATGCAGCGACTCATTCTTATTATGATGTGCTGCTTAATCAGCATCTCAGCGAAATCAGTGCCGACGCTGTTCGCTCTGCTAAGGCGCATCTCGATAGCGTTAAACAGAGACGGCAGGGCGGTGTGGCTTCTGATTTTGACGTCTTGCGTGCCGAAGTGGAACTATCGAATTTCCAAGCCGAATCGATACAGAACAAAAATGCAATCAACGTGGCAAAGGCCAACTTACTGAAGGTGATGGGTGTTTCGCAGGATAGTGACGTCACCCTGTCTGATGAGCTGGTTTACGTTCCTTCAGATATGACAATGGAACACGCTGTTGAAGTTGCTTATGGCAATCGGCCCGACCTATTCGGACGTCAGTTCGATATAAAGTATCAGAAAGAGTTGCTTAAAATTGCCCGGAGTCGATACTGGCCGAGTATTAGTGGCTATTATGACAAAACCTGGTCGAAGCCTGACCCGCACAACCCAATGGAGATTGAGTGGGGCCGTCTTTGGCAGGCTGGAGTTACGGCGACATTGCCAATATTTGACGGCTTATCTCGCGAAGGTGAGATAATTACGCAGAAGGCACGGGTTAAGCAGGCGCAGATAAATTTGATTGACGCTGAAGAGACCGCTTTATTTGAATTGACCAGGGCACAATTAAGTATTGAGGATGCCGAGGAATTTGTTGACTCTCAACGGTTAAACCTTACCAGGGCAAAGGAAGGACTGCGACTTGCGGAAGTCGGTTATAAAGAGGGTACAAATACGCAGGTTGAAATGATTGATGCTCAGGCCGCTTTGACCACCGCGAGGGTGAACTATTACCAGGCTATATACTCGCACATGATTGCGAAATTGGATTTGCAGAAAGCAATGGGAACGCTGACGACGTTTGAAGCCGCTGGAGCCGGAGGCCGGACTGAAAATCACGAATCAAACACTACGGAAGAAAAGGCTTCAGCAGCGTTTGTTAAGATCGAGCAGGGGCAGACAAAATGAAAATAGTCAGAAGGATTCTATATTGGGTAGCAGCCTTGGCGTTGGTCTTTCTTACGTTTTGGTTTGGATTTATGCAGAAATCCACCGAGAGCTTGGAGGAGGAAAAGAAGGTCCCTGTTGAGGTCGAAGTTGTAAGCACAGCCTCTATAGAAGAGACTATAGAGCTGACCGGCTGGATAACAGCGAACCAAATTGTAGATGTGGCATCCAAGGTACCAGGCAGAGTTGAATCCTTGCACGTTCTTTTGGATGGTGGTCGCCTGATTCCCGTTGAAGAGGGCGTGGCGGTCAAAAAAGGCCAGCAGCTTGCTGTCATCGACCATGATGTTTACCTGGCTCAGCTGGCTGCAGCCAAGGCCAGTGTTAAAGCCGGAGAGGTTGAGCTTGCTGATGCCGAGCGTGAAAAGAAGCGCATCGTCGCCTTATATGAAGGCGGGTCGGCTACGGAGCAGAGCAGGGATAAAGCCGTAACCGCCGTGGAGCTGGCTGCAGCGAGTTTGAGTTTAGACAGGGCCAATCTGGAACTTGCTCAAATAAACCTTCGTGAATCCACGGTTATCTCTCCTATTGACGGAATAATTACGGCCAAACATATTGACCAGGGCAATCTGATCAGAGCGGGGGATCGGATTGTTACACTTGCCGATATGAATACAGTAAGGGTAATTGTTGCCGTTGCGGAAAGATATGGGGCGCAGATTGCTGTTGGGATGCCTGCAAAAATCAGGGTTGATGCATTCACAGACACGCAATTTGATGCGGAGGTGTATTCGATTCATCCGGCTCTTGATGACAAAACCCACACAATACAGGTTGAGATACGTCTTAATAACGACCGATTGCTGCTGAAGCCTGGCATGTTTGCAAGGGTAACTTTGATTACAAAGCGAAAAAGCGACGTAGTTGTTGTCCCTCGTGATGTTGTTCTTGGCGGTAAGATTGACAGGCACTATGTGTATGTGATTGAAGAGGCAAGTTCTGAAAGAATTGCCCGTAAGCGTTTCGTTGAAATTGGTGTAAAGCAGGCGGACAGATATGAAATAACTGACGGATTAGAAGTTGGTGAAACGCTCGTGGTTAATGGGATGAATTACTTGGCCGACGGCTTAAGTGTCGAGGTTGTACGTATAGAGGATATCAAATGAAACTTGCGCAGATTTCCGTAAACAGGCCAGTAACAACCTTGATGATATTTATCGCGATGGTAGTTTTGGGCCTGGTGTCGATGTCAATGCTGGGACTGGACTTAATGCCGGACCTGGAAATACCGGCTGTTTCAGTCATGACGGCCTATGAAGGGGCCGGGCCAGAAGAAGTGGAGACACTGGTCACCGAGCCGATGGAGGATACTCTCAGTACCATTTCCGGCGTTGATGAGGTAATCTCGATATCCAAAGAGGGCATGTCATCGGTCATATTGAAGTTTGAATGGGGTGAGAAGATAGATGAAACTGTCAATGATGTACGTGAAAAGATCGACCTGATTAGGGAGCGACTGCCTGAGGAGGCGGAAAATCCACTTATTTTTAAGTTTGACTTGGCAATGATGCCAATTGCAATTATCGCGATTACGGCTGAGGACAGCTATCCCAATTTACAGGATATAGTTGATGACGAGATAGTTGACCCGATCAAGCGTGTCAAAGGAGTTGCTTCTGCTACGGCTGGTGGCGGTCTGGAACGACAGATTCGAGTTGATATCGACAGGGATAGACTGGCGGCTTTGAATATATCAGTCGAGCAGATGAACGCAGCTCTCGCCGCTCAAAACATCAGTACGCCCGGCGGTAACATAAGGACCGGTTACAAGGACTTTTTGCTGCGGACACCAGAGGAATTTTCGTCTCCCGAAGAGGTTGCTGAGGTTGTTATTGCCAGCCGCAACGGCATACCCATAAAGTTGAAAGACGTTGCCAATGTAAGGGATTTCTTCAGAGAACATGCGTTTGAGGTGCGCATGAACGGCCAGAAGGCAATGGCTATATTTATTCAAAAACAGAGCGGCGAAAATACGGTGGAAGTAGCGCATGCAGTCAGGAAAAAACTCGAAGAGATAAAGAAGAATTTGCCCCCTGATGTTGAGCCCAAGATGGTGATGGATAATTCCGAGTTTATTTTGGCTTCTGTAGCTACTCTGCGTGATACAGTTTTTTGGGCGGTTTTCTTTGTTTTTATAGTGCTGCTATTTTTCCTCAGAGACCTGCGAGCCAGTATCATAGTTGCCGTTGCAATTCCAACGTCGCTGATAATCACGTTTTTGCTGATGTGGCTGGCTGATTACACGATTAATACCGACTCATTGGCCAGCCTGGCTGTTGCTGTTGGGCTTGTGGTTGATAATGCCATCGTCGTTGTTGACAACATTAATCGTCATCGTCATAAGGGAGAGCGGCCAAAAGAAGGTGCTGTTTTCGGGGCAAATGAAGTGGGCGTGGCAGTTGTTGCCTCGACCCTGACGACCATTTCAATTTTCGCACCTATTATGTTCGTCGGTGGGATAGCAGCGATTATATTCGGCCAATTTGCAGCTATTGTAACAATGGCACTGGTGGCTTCGCTGTTAACGGCTCTGATGCTCGTACCAATGTTGTCTTCCAAGCTTCTAAAAGTTCGTAATCCGGACTCCAGAACAATACTGGATTTCTTTTACAGATGGGGCGAAGCTGTCTTGGGCAAAACAGAACAGCTATATGTCAGATTTCTGGACTGGTCGTTGCACAACCGAAAAACGGTCTTCATTTCATGTGTGCTCCTGTTTGTCTGGAGTATTGGGATTGTTGGATTTATCGGCACCGAATTTTTCCCTCAGCAGGACCAAAATCAAATGTCGGCGGAATATGAGCTGCCGATTGGTACTCGTTATGAGCGTACCGGCGTCGTAGCGCAGCAGTTACAAGCAATAACAGAACATAGTATTCCTGAGAGGCGGGATAGTTTTATTCGTTGGGGTGTTTACGGTCAGGCCGGCGGCGGACACTATGCTACAGAGGAAGAAAGCTATAAGGGTATTTTATTTGTCAGCTTAAAACCAAAGAAGCAGCGCGATGCTTCACCAAATGACCTGATAAAGAGACTTCGTAAGATCACGGATAGAATACCAGGTGCGACTATTCGCTACAGTGCAGAAGATCCTCTGATGACATTAATATTTGGTATAAGTGGCCAATTGGCTGTTGAACTTTATGGTCATGACATGGATGAAGCAAGGGCTTACGCTGAGGCCGTTAAGTCAGCGATAACCACTGTTGAAGGTGTTGAGGATGTGCAAATCAGCCGAAAAGAGGAAAAGCCGGAGGTTAAGGTTGTAATTGACCGCGAAAAAGCATCCAGATTGGGGCTTGATGCCAGGACGATTGGCGAACAAATAGAGACGTTTTTTGCCGGCAGAACCGCGACGAGGTATCGTGAGGGTGGTGACGAATATGATGTTGAGGTTCGGCTGCAGCCCAAAGACCGGGACAGAATTGAAGATTTACGAGATGTGTTTATCAGCATGCCGGGTGGTGGTCAGGTTAGCCTCGTCAATGTAGCTCAGATCGAGTACGGTTTGGGCCCGACGAAAATCGAACGCAAGGACCAGGCGCGTTATATCACGGTTTCCGCTGAAATAAGCGGCAGAGACCTTGGTTCTGTGGCAAAGGATGTTCGGATGGTGCTCGATAGGATTCCCGCGCCGCCGGGATTCAGCTATAAATTCGCCGGTGCCGAAAAAGAAAAGCAAGAGGCATTCAGGCTGTTGGTGACAGCGGTGGGTTTGGGAATGATATTGGTATATATGGTGATGGCTTCACAGTTTGAGTCGTTCCGTGACCCATTTATTATATTCCTTTCGATACCCTTTGGTATTGTCGGCGTAATCATCGCATTGGCCCTGGCTGGGCAGGCAATGAGTGTTGTCAGTTTTCTTGCGCTGATTATGCTTGTCGGCATCGTAGTGAACGACGGCATTGTTCTCATAAGTTACCTGAACATACTGCGGCGGCGTGGTCTTGATGTCTATTCAGCAATCATCGAAGGCGGGCGCAGCAGATTGCGACCTGTGGTATGTACAAGCTGCACTACAATGCTGGCGTTGACGCCACTTGCCTTCTCACGAGGGGAAGGGTCCGAAATATGGGTGCCGTTTGCTGTAACGATAATTGGAGGGCTGTTTGTTGGGACCATCATTACGCTGGTCTTGATGCCGACTCTCTATAGTGTGTTTGAGGGTTTTAAAGCTTCTGCTGTAAGAGAATAATTATGAAAGCTGTTTTGATTGTGCATAATGCGGCGATAGACGAAGAAGTAAATGAGGTCCTGGAGTCTGTCGGGGTTGATTGCTATACCAAATTCCCGAATACCCTGGGCAGGGGTCGGCTGAGTGAACCTCATTTGAATACAGATGTTTGGCCGGGAATAAATTGCGGAACCTTTGTTGTTGTCGAGGAGGTCAAGGCCGAAGAAATAATGGCCGGTGTCCGTCGCATGCGAGAGCGACGGGCTTCAGAAGGCATAAAGGCCTTTATGTGGGGGATTGATGATATCACCTAATTGGTGCGGTTTATCCCATACCGAATAGTCGAAGGAGCTTCGGCTGAGCTCAGCGTCGAAGATCTATGCTCAATTTGTGCAGAATTACTCTATAAGTTATTTTGAGGTTGGGAGTTAACAAATAATAAAAATTTTTTAAAAAATTTTCTGGCCAAACCATCCCTGAGAGTAGAAAATAGTTTTAGTATTGCATTTGTATAATGAAACGGTTGGGAAGTATAATTCAAAGGCCAGGTGCGTTTTCTCATCTGGGGTCAAGCCGGTGCGATGAGGTTATCTGCACGAATTTATTAGCTGTTTGTCAAGTGGATAGTTGTTAGAGGTAAGTTTTATCTGTTCTCGCTTTAGTGGGAATGATGGGTGCTCCCAGAGGCAATAAAGGGCATTTGGGAAGGTTACCACTTTGCGATACACGGCAAAACGGCCCACGAATCCAGATGCTCCTACAAAAGCAGGGGGCAAGATCGGTGAAATTATGAAAACTACTGCAAAATACAAGCCGAATGTAGAAATTGTTTCCGATCCTGAGAGTCTTGCGCAAAGAAGCGTTGAGATTTTTATTGCCGACGCGCAAAAGGCGATAAAAGCGAGGGATGTCTTTTACGTAGCCATATCAGGAGGGCATACGCCCAGACGTTTTTTTGAGCTGCTCGGAGATGTGCCTCAGGCAAAATCTCTGCCGTGGGACAAGATTCAGTTGTTCTGGGTCGATGAGCGGATAGTCCAGGCGGATTCGCAATGGAGCAATTATAAGCTGGCTGCTGATTCTTTCTTAGCTAAGGTGGCCATCCCTGAGCAGAACGTTCATCCGATACCGACCGAGGACAGTGATATCAAGGTTGCAGCTTGCCGCTACGAGGAAAGCATTCGTGAATCTTTCGGCCTGGAAGAAAATCAGACTCCTGAGTTTGATTTGATTGTGCTTGGTATGGGTACTGAGGGACACACCGGCTCGCTGTTTCCGGATTCCTATGCAGCTTTTGATATGGAGAATTTGGCATGCGTTGTCTACGTTTTGGGTGAAGATCTTAACAGGATAACCCTGACACACCCGGTTTTATGTGCTGCATCTCATTTGGCTGTGTTGGTTTCAGGGCAGGAAAAGGCTGCTATTTTGAAAGAGGTTTTAACCAGCGAGCCGGATGAGGTGCGGTATCCTATTCACGCCCTTTGGCCTATTCTTGATAAGGTTACCTGGCTGGTTGACAGCGAGGCGGCAAAATCCCTGTAACTGTGGCGATTCGGGTTGGGAGCGATATTGTTGGTTTTTTTGCTTTTTCCCTCGGTTTTTAAATTCGCTCCGATAGAAATTCCTGCTGTGAGCGCGACAGACGTGGGGCGACTTGTTTCTTAGTTCTAACGGAGCTTACTCGGGGATGATTAATTTTGTTTCCGGTCTGAGCTTATTCGCATCACTAATAACATTTCGGTTCGCATCGAGAATCTTTTGCCATTTGTTTGCAGAGCCGTAGTATTTGCGCGAAATCTCAGAAAGGGTTTCGCCCTTGCGTACGATGTGAAATTTCTGGGTTTTTATTTTCTCAGCTTGTTCGTACACCGCAGGGTTCGGCAGATTTGATGGATTATTGATTATTGACAATTGATTATTATCTACGTGTTCCGAGCCGGACTCTCGGGGCTCCTGGGTTCTTGCTTCCGGACTTGGACCGGGGCCGGTAGATAACCACAGCCCGATGATGATTACCAGTATCAGGCCCAGAACCAATCCTATTTTCAAGTCCTTTTGCATTTCTTCAGCTTTGCGTTATCAATGCATTCCTGCCACTCACCCTCAAAATTAATAGAACCCAGGGCAGCACCCTCAAACCTGTTTTGGGAGTGCCTCTATCCAAATTTTGGATTTGCCGTCATTGTTTTTGTATTTCGTCTTTTCTATCTTTTTCGAGGTGTTCTTTGTGCCTCATCTACTGTTTTCTTTTCTTGTTTTTGTGCCGAGTAACAATACTGGTGCGGCTATTGCGATGGACGAATAGGTCCCGATGATAATGCCGAGGCCGATTGCAAAGGTAAAGCCCCTCAGCCCCGGGCCGCCGAAGATGTACATTATCAGAACAACTATAAATGTTGTGAAGGAGGTCAAAATAGTCCTGGAGATCGTCTGGTTAATGCTGTCGGTGATTGTCTGTGGATTGAGTCGGGCCTTGTGGCGATTTTCCCGGATGCGGTCGAAAACAACAATTGTATCGTTAAGTGAGTATCCGATGAGCGTCAAAAAAGCAGCTATCATTGCGAGGTTGATTTTAAAATCTCCGATTAAAAGTTTTTCACCGATTGGTGTTGTCGCGATGTACGTGCAGGCAGTGACGGCGCCGAGTGTGATGCACACATCATGCACCAGTGCCGTAATGGCGGCAATACCGTATCGGACATTTCCGAACCGAATCCATATATAGGTAACGATTGCAAATAGCGACAGGACAATGGCAATCAGCGCCCGTCTCTTTTGTTCTTCACCTACCGAAGGGTCGAATTGCCTTACGCGGGGCAGTGAGGTTTCGAGTTGTGTTGCAGCCAGGACTTTGGTCTTTTCGTTTTCGACAAACTGTGTCCATTCATCCTCGGAAAATTGCCGAAAACCCGCTTCCGGCTCGACGCTTACATAAACAAAGGAATTCACCGGCTGGTTTGGCTCGGTGGCTGTTAGATTCGAGCCGAGAATTTGATACTGATAGCTAGCAAGGTCTTGCATGTCGGGCTTGAATTTCAAATCTTTTAATCTCTGGTCGATTTCTTCTAAGGTGGCGGCTTTTTCGATTTCACATTCGAGCTTGACCCCGCCCAGAAAATCAACGAGTTCGGGGTAGGAATCAATGAGGGCTTCGGTTACTCTTTCCTCCGAGGCAATTCTGGGTAGAAGATTTTGTTGAATTTCCAGCTCATCTGCGAAAGCACGTAGTATCGCGTTATTGACTGTTCTCTCAACTTGTGGTTCCGAAATATCGGCATCAG